>JBKJOI010000132.1:0-6274 GCA_046595695.1 Haliangiales bacterium
TGGGACGGAGGACCGGCGGAGACATGGTTCGTAGGATGGCCCCGGCCGAGCTTCGGTTTCAAGCGAGGAAACCGCCCGTGGCGCTATGCTCGCTGGCGACCCGCGCGTGATCGACACCCACTGCCACCTGGATCTGCAGATCTTCGACGCTGACCGCGACCAGGTGCTGGCACGCGCGCACGCCGCCGGCGTCACCGACGTGGTCGTGCCGGCGATCCGGCCGGCGACCTGGGCGGCGCTCGCGCGCCTGCCAGCGCGCCACGCGGGCGGCGCGGCGCCGCGGCTGCACCTGGCGCTGGGCATCCATCCGCAGATCGTTCCCGACCTGACAGATGCCGAGCGCGCCGCCGTCACCGGGCTGCCCGCGGCGATCGAGGCCGCGCGCGCGGCCGGCGCGCGCGTGGTCGCGGTGGGCGAGTGCGGCCTCGACGGCGGCACCGGCGAGCGCGCCGAGCAGGAGCGGCTGTTCCTGGCCCAGATCGCGATCGCGCGCGAGCTGCGCCTGCCGCTGGTCGTGCACGTGCTGCGCGCCCACGACGACGCGCCGCGCCTGCTCGCCGAGGCCCACGCGCACGAGGTCGGCGGCATCATGCACTCGTACTCGGGCAGCCCCGACCTGATCGCGCGTTACCGCGACCTGGGCTTCGCCTTCTCGTTCGCCGGGCCGGTCACCTACGCGCGCGCGCGCAAGCCGGTGGCCGCGGCCCGCGCGGTGCCCGCGGAGCTCTTGCTCGCCGAGACCGACGCACCGGACCAGAGCCCCGAGCCGCACCGCGGCGGGCGCTGCGAGCCGGCGTTCGTGCGCGAGGTCGTGGACGGCCTGGCGCGCGCGCGCGGCGCGAGCTTCGCCGAGACGGTGGCACTGACCAGCGCCAACGCCTGCCGGGTGCTGCGCCTGCCTGACGCACCCGCGTGAGCGCCCACGCACCGGATCCGCGCGCCTGAGCGCCGAAGGCGCCGATGCGCTAGATTGCCCGCGATGTCCGAAGTGACCGTCCCCAGGCCCACGAACCGCCGTTTCGACCGAACCGCCCGCCTCGTCGGTGACGACGCCATCGCCCGGCTCGGCTCCTCCACGGTGACCGTGTTCGGCGTCGGCGGCGTCGGCTCGTTCGCCGCCGAGGGCCTGGTGCGCAGCGGCGTCGGCCGCGTGATCCTCGTCGACTTCGACCGCGTCTGTGTGACCAACGTGAACCGCCAGCTGCACGCGATGAAGGGCACGCTGGGCAAGGCCAAGGTGCTGGTCATGGCCGAGCGCCTGCGCGCGATCAACCCCGACGCGATCATCGAGCCGCGCGTCGAGTTCTACGCGCCCGAGAACGCGGCGCGCCTGCTCACGCCCGAGCCCGACCTGGTCATCGACGCCATCGACAACATCAAGGCCAAGATGCACCTCATCGTCACCTGCCTGCGCGAGCGCATCCGCCTGGTGTCGGCGATGGGCGCGGCCGCGCGCCTCGATCCCACCAAGGTGCGCGTGGCCGATCTCTCCGAGACGCGCCTCGACCCGTTCGCGCGCGAGCTGCGCAAGCTGCTGCGCAAGAAGCACGGCCTCGACTGCACCAAGCCCGTCGGCGTGACCGCGATCTACTCGCAGGAGGCCCCGCTCGAGCCGCAGGTGCTCGCCTACGACAACCAGGGCTTCCTGTGCGTGTGCCCCTCGGGCGAAAACGGCCTGCACGATTGCGAGCACCGCAACCGCGTCGAGGGCTCGGCCGCCTTCGTGCCCTCGGTCTTCGGCATGACCGCCGCCTCGGTAGCGGTGCGCATCCTGACCGGACGCGCCTTGGCGTAGTATCGCCAGCGCATGGCACATCCCAACGCCGCCCCGACCCGCCTCGTCTGGCTCGACCTCGAGATGACCGGCCTCGACCCCGAGACCTGCGTCATCGTCGAGATCGGCGTCATCATCACCGGGCCCGACCTGGTGCCCATCGCCGAGATCGAGCACGCGATCTGGCAGCCCGACGACGTCCTCGCGCGCATGGAGCCCTTCGTGCGCGACATGCACACGAAAAACGGTCTCCTCGACCGCATCCGTGCCTCGCGCACCTCGCTGCGCGACGCCGAGCGCGCCGTCTTCCAGCTCGTCCAGAAGCACGTCGGCTTCCGCGAGGGCATCCTGGCCGGCAACTCGATCCACGTCGATCGCCGCTTCCTCTGCCGCCACATGCCCCTCCTCGAGGAATACCTCCACTACCGTCAGCTCGACGTCTCGAGCCTCAAGGTCCTGAACCGCATGTGGCACCCCAGCGGTCCCGACTTCAAAAAGGACTCCAAGGACCACACTGCGATCTCCGATCTCCACGCCTCCCTCGAAGAGCTCGCCTTCTACAAGACCAACCTCTTCAAGTAGCCGCGAGATGGTGCTCCGCGAGCGAGCTCCGCAGCCGCCGCGTCACCCGCTGCAAGCGCACCGTCCACGCGGCGGCGAGGACTGTCTGAGCGAGCGGAGCAGCCATCCGCGCCGGCAGGACCCGCCGGGCCACCACCGCCGAAGCTACGAGCTCGAGCCGCCTTCCACCGGCAGCTCTACTTCGAATCTCGCCCCCACCTCCCCCACCCGCGTCTCCCCCCGCCGCAGCGTCCCCCCGAAGCCATCCACGATCGACTGCGACACCGACAGCCCCAGCCCCGTGCCTCTTCCGACGTCCTTCGTCGTGAAGAACGGGTCGAAGATCTTCCCGCGGAGCTCCGCCGGCACGCCCGGCCCGTCGTCGGCAACCGTCACGACCACGCGCGCGCCCTCGCGCCGCGCCGAGATCACGACCTTCCCGGTGCCCTGCGTGGCGTCCGCGGCGTTCAGCAGCAGGTTCAGCAACACCTGGGTCATCCGACCCACGCTCGCGCGCGCCGCGGGCAGATCGGCGGGCCAGTCCACGAGCACCTCGAGCTCCTTGAAGCGCGACTGCGCCTGCACGAGCGACAGCGCGGCGTCGACCACCTTGCGCAGCTCGACCGCCTCGAGGTCCTCGCGCGGCGGCCGCGAGTAGTCGAGCAGCTCCTGGATGATCTTGTGGATCCGCTCGGTCTCGGCGCGCACGCGCACCAGGATGTCCGAGCGCAGCGCGGGGTCGATCGGCCGCGACGGCGTGTCGCCGAGCAGCGTCTCCACGTAGCCGAGGATGGCCGCGAGCGGGTTGCCGACCTCGTGCGCGACGCCCGCCGCCAGGCGCCCGACGCCGGCCAGCTTCTCCGAGCGGATGAGCGAATCGCGCCCGCTCTGCAAGGACGCGGTCATGCGATCGAAGGCATCGGCGAGGCGGCCCAGCTCACCGGGGCCGCGCGCGCGCTGGCTGACGCGCGCGGAGAGATCGCCGGCGGCCACGCGTCCGGCGGCGCGCTCGAGCTCGAGCACCGGGCGCAGCACGGTCGCGCGCAGGATCCACGCCGCCGCGACCAGCAGCACCAGGCCGTTCAGCGCGCCCAGCACGACCACCGCGTTGCGCGTGCGCGCCAGCGTCGCGTCGATCGACGCGTCGATGGCGAACACGCTGCGCAGCGTGAAATCGAGCTTGCCCACATGGACCGGCGCGTAGAGCACGACCCGGGTGCCTGCCGTGCTGCGGCCGCCATCGACGACGCGGCGCGCGAACGGCGCGAGCCCGGCGCGCGCGCCCGCCTGTCCGATCGCGTCGGTCTCCAGCGCGGGCGCGCCGGTGGGCCAGACCGGCTGGCCGGCCGGGTCGAACAGCGCGAGCTCGCTGGCGCCGATGGCGCGCACGATCGCCGGCGTCGCGGCGCCGAGCCGTGAGCGCTGCAAGGCTGGGTCGTTCGCGGGCACGCCGGCGAGCGCATGCTCGGCCAGCTGCGCCGCCTGTGCCGCCATGAGCGCCGCGCGCTCGTAGCGCTCCTCGGCGAGCGCCTGGCGCGTCTTCCAGATCGAGATGAAGCCGACCGAGACGCTGCCGCCCAGCGTCACGAGCAGCAGCGCGAAGAGAATCTGCAGCCGCAGGCCGGAGCGCACGGCGGCGCCGCTACCTGCCGGCCTCGACGTCCGCGATGCGCTGGGTGTCCTTGAGGCTGACGAAGTTCACCTGGCACTCGCCGGTGGCGACATCGGGCACGAGCGCACGCACGAACATCGTCGACATCTTCCAGAACTGCTGCTTGCCGTCCTTGCTCTGCGACGTGGCCGGGCCGATGCGCGTGCTCAGATCGGCGGCCACGGCCTGCGGCTCGCACGCCTTGATGATGATCGTGATCTCCATGAGCGGCGCGCTCTTCTCGGCCGACCCGAAGTAGGCCTGCGTGTCACCGACCTGGCCGCCGATCTGCATCGCCGAGAGGCCGATGCAGTGCATCTGGCCGCCCTCGATGGGCAGGCAGCGACCGGCGGCCTCGGCGTCGGCGAGCTTGGAGCGGCCGAACTGCCAGGGCCCGACGCCGTTGGGATCCTCGTTCTTCTTGCCGCAGCCCGCCGCCAGGGCGGTGACACAGAGGGCGATCAGCAGCAGCGGGGTTGCGTGGCGCTCGAGCATGGCCGCGATTCTACTCGCGTTTGCGATCGCTCGCGCGGGGCGCGCGCCGCAGCCGCGCGATCGGCACGTCGGGCCCGCGGCGCGGCCGGCGCCGGCGGCTGGCCCAGCCCATTTTCCACACCAGGTAAACGACGGCGCCGATCACGATCAGCGCGGCGACCGGCTCCTGCCAGCTCATGCCCGCCATGATCGCCACGCTCGCCACGCGCTGGTCCTAGCCGCCGCCCAGGCCGAGCGCACGCCCCACCTGGAAGACCAGCAGCGAGGCCACGTACGCCAGCGCGGTCATGTAGCCGAACATGAAGAGCGGCCAGCTCCAGGTGCCCGACTCGCGGCGTACCACCGCGATCGTGCTCATGCACTGGCAGGCGAACACGAAGAAGACCATGAGCGAAACACCCACGAGTGGCGTCATGAGCGGCGCGCCGTCGGGCTTGCGCGCCGCGGTCAGCGCCGCGCGCAGTGGTTTGATGTCCTGGTCGTCGTCGCCGACGTCGAACACGATGCCCATCGTCGAGACGAAGACCTCACGCGCCGCGAACGCACCGAGCAGCCCGATGCCGATGCGCCAGTCGAAGCCGAGCGGCTCGAGCGCCGGCTCGAGCGCGCGGCCCATGCGCCCGGCGATGGAGTGGCGCAGCTGCTCGCCGGCCTCGTGCGAGCCGAGCGTGGCCAGCGCCTCGGTGCGCGCCGGCTCCGCGGTGATCTGCGCCGAGGCGGTGGCGCGCTCGGCGGCGAAGCGCGCGGTCACCGCGTCGTCCTTGGGGAAGTTGAGCAGCGCCCAGAGCACGATGGTGAGCGCCAGGATGATCGACCCGGCGTCGACGAGAAACGCGCGCACCTTCTGCCAGACATTGATGCCCAGGTTGCGCCACACCGGCAGGCGGTACGGCGGCAGCTCGAGCATCATGGTCGGGCGCGGCCCGCGCAGCACGGTGCGGCGCAGCACCGCGGCGGCGCCGATCGCGGCCACCGCCGACAGGAAGTACATGCAGAACAGCACCACCGCGCCCAGGCTGAAGACGCCCAGGATGCGCGAGTGACCGCTGAAGACGGTCGCGATCATGAGCACGAAGACCGGCAGGCGCGCGCTGCACGCCGTCAGCGGCACCACCAGCATGGTGAGCAGGCGGTCCTTCTTGCTCTCGATCGTGCGCGTCGCCATGACCGCGGGGATGGCGCACGCGTACCCCGACAGCATGGGCACGAACGCCTTGCCGTGCAGGCCGACGCGCGCCATGAGCCGGTCGATCACGAAGGCCACGCGCGCCAGGTAGCCCGAGTCCTCGAGGATGCCGATGAACAGGAACAGGAGCGCGATCTGCGGAACGAACACCACCACGTTGCCGACGCCGGCGATGACGCCCTGCACCAGCAGATCGCGCAGCACGCCGTCGGGCATGGCGCCGGCGACCAGCCCCTGCAGATCGGCGACGCGCGCCTCGATGAAGCCGATGGCCGGCTCCGACCAGGTGAACAGCGCCTCGAAGACGATGCCCATGACCACGACGAACGCGATCGGGCCCCAGCCGCGGTGCGTGAGCACGGCGTCGATCCGGTCGGTGCGGCTGCGCGAGGGCGGGCGCGCGCGCGTGACCGCCTGGGCGCAGAGCGCGTCGATGCAGCGGTAGCGCGCGCCGATGATCTCGAGGTCGAGGTCGCGGCCGGCCGCGAGCGCGCGTGTGCGCACGAACGCGACCTTCGCGCGCAGCGCGGGGGCGACGTGGGTCAGCTCGTCGCCGCCGAGCGACAGGAGCGCCCACAGCGCGCGGGCGCGCCGGGCGGCCGGCGTG
>JBKJOI010000275.1:0-2907 GCA_046595695.1 Haliangiales bacterium
AGGCGGGAATCACGCCGGCCGAGGCGCGGCCGCCCGGCTGGTTCGTGCAGGGGAAATACCACTGGCTGATCGCAGGGTACGAGCGCAACTCGCGCTACGACTTCTCGAACCTCGACAACCGGATCTACACGCTGGGAATCGAGGCGCCGCTCAGCGCGCTGGGCGTGGGATCCGAAAGCCCCTGAGCCGGACGCACTGGCGCGGAAACCACGCTCTGCTATGCTCCCGCACGCAAGTTCCGTTCCCTGCTGAGCGAGTCTTCCGGCCGGAGGTTCTTTCGTGTCCAACGTGGATTCCGCCCCGCGCACCTGGCAGTTCCTGTCCGTCGAGCGCCGTGACCAGGTTGCGATCGTCACCCTGTCGCGGCCCGAGAAACTCAACGCCCTCAACCATGCGCTTCTCACCGAACTCGACCAGGCCCTGACCGGGCTGCAGGCGGACGCCTCGCTACGCGTGATCATCGTCACCGGGGCGGGGGAGAAGGCGTTCGTCGCCGGCGCGGACATCGGCGAACTGGCGGTGCTCGACACGCGCGGGGCGGAGGCGGCGTCGACGTTCGGCTCGCGCGTGTTTCGCAAACTCGAGACCGGGCCCCAGACCGTGATCGCCGCCGTCAACGGCTTCGCGCTCGGCGGCGGCTGCGAGCTCGCGCTCGCCTGCGACTTCATCTTCGCCTCCGACAAGGCGCGCTTTGGACAGCCCGAGGTGAACCTCGGGGTCATCCCCGGCTTCGGCGGGACGCAGCGCCTCGCGCGTCGGGTGGGCGTCGGCCGCGCCCGCGAGCTGGTCTACACCGGCGCGATGCTGTCGGCGGACCAGGCGCGCGCCATCGGCCTGGTCAACGAGGTCGTCCCAGCGGACCAGCTGATCGAAAAGGCGAAGGAGGTCGCGCGCACCATCGCCGCCAAGAGCCCGCTCGCGATCGCGGCTGCCAAGCGGGTCACGCTGCGCGGCGAAGGTGCCAGCCTGGACACCGCTTGCGAGCTCGAGGCTCAGGCCTTTGCCGGCCTGTTCGGGAGCGACGATCAGCGCGAGGGGATGAAGGCGTTCCTCGAGAAGCGCACGGCGACCTTCACCGGGCGCTGAGCCATGAGCTGGCTCCGGCGGCTGTGGACGGCGGTCGTCGGTCCGCCAGCGGCGGCGCGGGCGGCAGGCGGCGAGGACGAGGGCGACGACGCGCCGGAGCACGACGCCGAGGCGGTGGCGGTCGTGCCCATCGAAGGCGAGATCGACCTCCACCACTTCCACCCCCGCGACGTGCCGAGCGTGGTGGACGAGGTGCTGCGCGCCTCGCGCAACAAGGGCCTCGCCGAGGTGACGATCATCCACGGACGGGGCAAGGGCGTTCAGCGTCAGGTGGTCCAGCGCATCCTGGAGCGGCACCCGGCGGTCGCCGGCTTCGCGCCTGCCGCGGGCGCTCGCGGCCTGGGGGCCACGGTGGCGACGCTCCGTCCGCGCCGTGGCCGGGCCCGCTGAGCGCGGCCGGCCACCCGGCGTCGGGCGCGCGAGACGGCTGCGGATCGATCTTTCCCAACACGACGGGGACGTTGTGCGCTTTGTGGCGTACCATCTCGGTCTGGAGGCACCCGTGCCGAGGTGCGTCCCGCGGACGCAGCATCCATGACGCAGCCCTCGGACCGATCTGCGAGCTCCCGGAGTGGCGGGTTCTCGCTTCCGCCTCTGCCGAAGCCGCCCGCGGCTCGTGGTGCGAACGCGTCCCATCCGCCGGCGCCCCCGGGGTCCTCCTCGCCCGGGACCTCCTCCGGGGGCAGCGGGCAGCACGGCGCGGTGTCGAGCCGATCGCTGCCGCCCATCGCGCCGCCGCCGCGCAAGGTGGCGAGCAACCCGCCCTCGCCGCCGTCGCGCCGCGTCGTCAATCCGGCGCACGAGGACTCATACGACGAGCTTGCCCAGACCATCACCGTCTCCGCCACGCCCCAGGGCCAGCCGACGCGCAAGGGCGACTCGCGCGCCGAGGTCGACCTCGACTGGTCGGACGAGGAGGAGAGCACCCACGTCTACGGCAAGGGCGAGGACGAGCCGGAGCCGGCGCAGCCGCCGCGCGGACCCTACGACCAGCCCAGCGTGATCGCGCCTCAGGCGCCGATGAGCGCGCCCTCGCTGCGCGAGCCGTCGTCGCAGCTGCACCACCAGGCGCAGCACCACCAGGCGCGCGCTCCGGAGCCGCGCCGCTCGCACAGCGGTGACCCCCAGCCCGGCATGCTCCGGGAGACGACGCGCGGCGCGCGCATCGTCCCGCCGGCGGTGCTGCTCCACAGCGGCAACGCTCCGCCCGGGCCGGCGTCGCAGCAGCACGCGATGCAGCAGGCATCGCACGCCCAGGCATCGCACGCCCAGGCATCGCGCACGCTCGACTCGGCTTCCGCCGACCGGACCGCGCGCGCTGTCGAGGACCTGCGCACGCAATCGGTGACCGAGGCGCTGCCGCACGAGCAATCGCAGTCGCAGCCGAACCTGTCCGCACCGTCAGGCGCGGCAACGGGGCAAGGCTTCCCGGCGCCGCGCTCGCCTTACCAGACGCCGGCCACCACGTCGCAGCCCGCCTCGGGCCTGCGGCACCCCATCCACCCCAGCTCGCAGAGCTTTCGTCCGCCGCCGCCGGTGGCGTTCCTGCCGCTGGCTTCGGCAGCGCAGGAGCCGCAGCGCAAGCTCGGCTTCGTCGTCATCGCGCTGGCCGCGCTCGTGGTCGCGCTCCTCGCCGTGTTCTTCCTGCTGCGGCGGCCGGGCGAGCTGGTGGTCGACGTGCGCGATCCCAAGGGCGCGGCGCTGCCTCGCGCAGAGATCTTCGTCGACGGTCGTAAGGTCTGCGACTCGACGCCGTGCGTGGTCACCGATCTCGAGGCCGGCGCTCGCCTGGTCAAGGCCACGTCGCCCGGCTTCCAGACG
>JBKJOI010000623.1:0-6818 GCA_046595695.1 Haliangiales bacterium
GGCGCAGCTGGCGCGTGCAGGTGCAGCTCGAGGTCTGGCGCGAGAGCGCGCTCACGCCGTCCACGCTGCAGGCGGTCGGCCAGATCCGCCTCGCCCGCCTGCAGCGTGGACGGCGTGAGCGCGCTCTCGCGCCAGACCTCGAGCTGCACCTGCACGCGCCAGCTGCGCCACTGCCCGCCGCCGACGCCGCCGGCGATCTCGTAGGCCGCGTCGTCGGCGTTGTCGAGGTTGGCGTCGACCGCCGAGACCAGCGCGTACGGCTCGACGTACCACTCGCTCGCCGACATGCCGCCCGAGCGCCACGCGACCAGGCCGCGCGCGGCCACGAACACCGGGTCGCCGGTGGTCTCGGGCGTGGTGTCGAACGTCGACGAGCCGACGAAGCCCTCGAGCCACACGCGCAGGCCCATGCCGCACCAGGTACGCTCGAGCTGCGCGTCGAGGCTCGCGGCCCAGTAGCGCTCGGGCGCGGCGAGCGCGGTCGGTTGCATCACGCGCCACGAGCCGCCCAGGCCCAGCTCGAGCTCGGTCGCGGGGCGCTTCCAGCCTAGCGTCGCGCGCGCCGCCGCGTCCAGGCCGAGCGCGTCGTCGGGTGCGCCGGCGACCTCGTCGCCGCCGAAGTCCTTGCCCTGGAACACGCCGACCACCGCGCCCGGCCGCGCGTCGTCGCCGCGACCTTTCCACTCGAGCGAGAGCCCGGGACGGCGCCCGGTGACGTGGAACGACGTACCGAGCACGTCGGAGAGCAGGCCGCGACTCACGCTCGGCAGCGACCACACCGATTCGTTCTCGATCGGCGACAGCGGGATCTTGAACTGACCGGCGCGCAGCTCGAACCGCGCGGGTAGATCGAGCTTCAGGTAGGCGTCGCGCAGCTTGGCCTTGCCCTCGGCGGCCTCGAGCTCGACGACCGCGCGCACCCGCTTCCAGTGGTAGCGCAGCTCGAAGCGCGCGCTCGCCACCGAGAGCGCCCCGCGCCAGGGACCGCCCGCCACCGAGGCCGTGGTCTCGCGCAGGAACACGCGTCCGCCGAGCTGGAAGTCGCCGACCGCCTTCTTGCCCTTCGGCGCGTCTGACTCGCCCGGCGCGTCTGCCGCAAGTGACGACTGCGTACCCGCCGCCTCATGCTTCTTCTTTGCCGCGGCCTCGGGTACGCGGCCCGTCCACACCAGCAAACCGACAAGTCCGCATACGATCGAGGGTTTCACGAGTGGCAGGGGCACGGCGCGTCCATTATATCCAACCAGCGGAGCATGGATATCCAAGCTTCGTGCCAGAGGCCACACGGCGTGCCCAACGTGCGGACAACGTGCGGGGGCAGCGTTGACAGCGGTTCGTAGCGGGCCGTACCATCCGTCGTCCCGTCGGAACTGCGTACATACAAGGAGCTGGGTGATGGCGAATGTCGGCTTGTTCGGACGTCTCGGAAATCTATGGAAGGGCTTCCTTTCGCTGTGGATTTCCGACGTAGAGAAGAAGCATCCGGAGATCGCTTACGAGAACGCCATCAACTCGATGGTCGAGAAGTACGCGCAGCTCAAGAAGGCCACGGCGTCCATCATCCGCCGCCGCGAGGAGCTCGAGCTCAGGCTTGGTGACAAGAGCAAGGAGCTCGCGCAGGTCGAGGGCGATCTCAACACCGCGCTCGAGACCAACCAGGCGGATCTCGGCATGATCCTGATCCAGAAGCAGAAGCAGCTCTCCGAGGAGGTCGGCAGCCTCAAGGGCGATCTGCTGGTCGCGCAGAAGGACGCCGACACCGCCAAGGCGTCGCTCGTCCAGGTCCAGGCCGAGATCAAGAAGCTCAAGGCCGAGAAGGACAACATGCTGGCCAAGATGGCGTCCGCGCAGGCGCGCGTGCGCATCCAGGAGCAGCTCGAGGGCCTCTCCGTCGACAACGAGGTCAAGGCGCTCGAGGGCGTGCGCGAGCACATCAAGACCACGATCGCGCAGGCCAACCTGAACTCCGAGCTCGCCGAGACCGACGTCGACGCGCGCCTGCGCAAGCTGCGCGAGGCCACCGGCGACTCGACCGCGAAGAGCGAGTGGGAGCGTCTCAAGGCGGCGCAGGCGGCCAAGGCAGGCCAGAAGACCATGTAGCTGGTGGCCGCGAATCCCCCACCTTCGCGGCTCGAGCTGGCCTTCCTGAGCGCCTGGAACCTGGCTGCGCTGGGCGCGCTCGGCGTGCTCGCCGCGGTCACCAAGAGCCCGGCGCCCCTCCTCGCCGGCGTGGCGCTCGAGGCCGGCTGGCTCGCCTTCGCCACCCGGCCGCGCGCGTCACGGCTGCTGTTCGCGCGCCGGCACGAGCAGCTCGCCGAGGCCGAGACCAACGCGCGCCGCGCCGCGCTCGTGGCCACGCTCTCCGAGGCCGACGCGGATCGGGTGCGGCGGCTGCACGAGCGGCGCGCCGACATCTTGCGCCAGGGCAGCGAGCACCGGCACCTGGCGCGCGAGGTCCTGCTCGCCGAGCTGTCGCGCCTTTCGGACATCGTCGACGCCTTCGTCGAGCTGGCCGCCGGCTGCCGGCGCCAGGAGGCCTACCACTCGAGCATCGACGTGGCGGACCTCGAGTCGGAGCTGCGCCGCTTCGAGGAGGACGCCGAGCGCGCCGCCGACGAGACGCAGCGGGTGCTGGCGAGGCGCAACCTCGAGGTGCTCCTGCGCCGGCGCGAGCAGGTCGACGAGCTGCGCCGCAACATCCAGCGCACGCGCTCGCAGCTCGATCTGATCGAATCCACCTTTCGCATGATCGCGAACGAGATCATGCTGATGCGTTCGACCGACGGGCTGCGCGGGCAGCTCGACGACCTGGTGGTGGGTGTGCAGGCGGTACGCGAGATCAGCGGGGACGCCGACGAGCCGGACGGCCGGACGGCGGCAGCGCGCGCCCAGGCGGCGCTCGCGGCGCAGGCCCAGACGACAACGACGAGGAGAGGCTGATGGCCGAGAAGATCTTTCCGGGGTGGGCGGACGAGCTGCGCCGCCGCTATCTGAAGGGCGAAGCGTCGCTGTTCGTGCTGCACGGCAACGTGCACGATCTCGTGCTCGCCGACGACAAGATGGTCGGCGTGGCCGACTACCTGGCCGCCGCGGTGTTCGAGAAGAAGGACATCGTCATCCGCTACAACGTGTCGACCGGGTGCCGCTTCGTGAAGAAGGCCGGCAAGATCGACGGGCTCGAGGAGCTCCTGCTCCAGCGTACGCCCGACAAGGTACTGCCGGCGCTCGAGCGCCTGCTCCACTCGCAGAACAACGTCGCGGTCATCATCGAGTACGCCGAGATGGTCGCGCCCGTCGGTGACGCCTCGTTCTTCAGCGAGGGCGACCGGCTGTCGGTGGTCTCGCTGCAGCGGTGGTCGCTGTCGCCGCAGCTCGAGGACGCCGACAACATCATCGTGCTGGTCACCGAGGTGCCCAGCGAGCTGAACCCGAAGATCGTCGCGAACCCGCGCGTGGCCGCGGTCAAGGTACCCATGCCGTCGCTCGACGAGCGGCGCGCCGCGGTCAAGTACGTGAACCCGGCGCTCGACGCGGCCTGGCTCGATCGCCTGGCCGACATCACCGCGGGCCTGAAGGTCATCCAGATCAAGGGCATCCTGCAGGCGCCGGCCCCGGCCGCCGAGGACGCCGACGCGCGCCTACGCTTCATCAAGGGCCTCGTCGGTGACGAGGCGCGCGCCAGGAAGCTGGCGGCAGTGACCGCCGGCATGTCGCGCGAGGAGATCCAGGACCTGGTCGGCGTGAAGGCCGCGCCCGCATCGGCCGACGAGGGCAAGCTGGCCGAGCAGGAGGACATCCTGCGCCTCATCGGCAAGCGCAAGCGCGAGATCATCGAGCGCGAGTGCTTCGGGCTCATCGAGTTCGTCGAGCCGCAGCACGACTTCTCGGTCGTCGGCGGCATCGAGGAGGTCAAGAAGGCGCTCAGCTCGATCGCGAAGAACATCCGCGAGGGCCGCAAGAACCGCGTGCCCATGGGCCTCTTGTTCACCGGTCCGATGGGCACCGGCAAGACCTTCGTCGCCGAGGCCTTCGCCAAGGAGTCGGGGCTCACCACGATCAAGCTGAAGAACTTTCGCTCCAAGTGGGTCGGCTCGACCGAGTCGAACCTCGAGCGCATCCTCGGCGTGGTCCAGGGCATCGGCAACGTGATCGTGATCATCGACGAGGCCGACCGGTCGTTCGCTTCGGGCGGCGGCGGCGGCGACGAGGGCGACGGCGACGGCGGCACCAACTCGCGCATCATCGCGCGGCTCAAAGAGTTCATGAGCGACACGGCCAACCGCGGCCGCGTGCTGTTCATCCTCATGACCAACCGGCCCGACAAGGTCGACATCGACCTCAAGCGCGCCGGCCGCCTCGACCGCAAGATCCCGTTTTTGTACCCGCAGACGACCGAAGAGGTCGAGATGGTGCTCGCGGCGCAGATCCGCAAGCACAAGCTCAAGACCACGATCGAGTTCCCGCGCGACCGTGAGGCGGTCTCGCAGAAGATCGTCGGCTACTCGAACGCCGACTTCGAGGCCATCGCGCTGCTCGCCAACGACTACGCGGCGGAGATCGGCCCCGACGCGCCGCTCACGGTCGAGCACTTCCAGAAGGCGGTCGCCGACTACCTGCCCTCGCGCGACGTGGAGATGCTCGAATACATGGAGCTTCTCGCGGTGTTCGAGGCTTCGAACCGGCGTATGCTTCCGCAGAAATACGCGCGCCTGACGCTCGACGAGCTGCAGACGCGTCTGGCCGAGCTCAAGATCCGCTGCGGCAACCGGCGCTAGCCCAAGGAGCGAACGACGATGGAATTCTTTCCCGAGATCGACATCCAGAAGGAGCAGGCCGAGGCCATCGCGCGCGGGCTCTTCGCCGTCGCCAAGGCCGACGGCACCGTGCACGACCGCGAGGCCGCGATCATCGCCGAGTTCTTCTCCTCGACGACCGACGTCGTGTCCGACCTGGGCGCGCTCGAGCGCGCGCCCGCCATCGAGCCGGCCACGCTCAGGCTGTTCCTGAACACGCCGGAGCTGCGCAGCATCTTCGTGAAGACCGCGATCCTGCTCGCCTACGCCGACTCGGCCTACGGCGCAAACGAGGCCAAGATCATCAACGACTACGCGGCGGCGCTCGAGGTGACCGGCAAGGATCTGGCGCTGCTCGAGCAGCAGGTGAAGGAGTTCCTGCTATCGCAGCTGTCGGGGCTCACCAACACCGCCGCGGCGGTGGCGGTGGCCAAGGAGCTGAAGGTCTTCTAGGCCTTCCAGCCGTGCCGGCGGGCGCCGCCTACTTGAACGGCTGCACGACCGGCGGCAGGGCGCGGACTTCATCGGCACGCGCCTGCCAGCTGTCGACCACCGCGTGGGTGCCCATCTGGCCCGCGTTGGCGCCGATGATCCACGCCTGATCGGCGGGGATGCCCGCGCCCAGGTACGCGAAGATGTCGGTCGGCGCGTTGCCGTAGGCAAAGTCGACCACGTAGCCGGCGGCGATCAAGCTCTCCAGGTACGCCTTCTTGTACGCGCCGACGCCCGCCTCGGTGGGCAGCGCCTCGCCGTTCGAATCGGTGACGTGCAGTGGACCGGCCGCGCAGTCGAGGTCGGCGACCCAGTCGCGGGTGATCGTCGTGAGCCAGTACGGACGCCCGGTAAGGTACACGGGGATCCAGCCGCGCTCGTCGTGCGCGCGCGTCAGGTCGACCGCGCCCGGATAGGATACCGGCACATGGCTGCCGTCGAGGATCTGCATGAACAGCTCGCTGTCCGAGGCGGTGAGGGTGCCGTCGATGTCGGTGATCATGAGCCGCGTGCCGGCGGGGAGCACCCACAGGAACGAGGTCGTCGTGCTCTGGTCGCCGAGCACCTGCAGGCGCGCCTCGTACACGCCCGGCCCGAGCGAGTCGGGCGCGCTCAGCGAGATCCTGCCGTCTGAGTTGGTCACGTGATCGCCGAGATCGTGCCAGTCGTCGCACTGATCGAGGAACACGCGCACGTGCTCGTCCTCCAGGTCCTTGCTGACCGTGCCGTAGGTGAACTTGCCGACCAGGAGGGGTGTCGTCCCGGGCTTCGCGAGGACATCCTGCGCCGAATGGTTCGGGTCGCCGGCGGCGACGATCACCGAGGTGGCGGTGTGCTCCCAGTCCTGCACCGGCACCGGCACGAACGCGCGGCCGCGGCAGCTGCGGAAGGTCCCCGGGTCGGCGTCGGGACCGGTACCCACAGCCGCGTCCTCGACGTCGGGACCCGCGCTTTCGCTGCCGCACGCCACGGTGGCCACGAGCACGGCGAAGGCGACGCAGGTGAATCGATTTGGAGGATGCATGGACGAGGTATAGCTCGGAAGTCGCTGCGGCCGCGGTGCCGCGTCGCACACATCTGGGCGGGGGCGGAGGGCGGAACGGTCCTGGTTAGAACGCGAAGCCCAGGGACACTCGCCCCATCGGTCCGACGCCCGAGACGCCGGTCGTCATGCCGTCGATCTCGGCCTCGATCTGGCGGTACGCGGCGCCGATGCCGAGCGAGATATCGAAGCCGCTTGCGGTGATCCAGGTGTAGCCGAGCACCGCACCGATGCCGTAGCCGCCCGCGCTGCCCTCCTGCCCGTCGTTCTCGACGGTGACGAAGGCAAGCTCGACGCGCGGGCCGATCCAGAAGCCAGCCGGCGCGGTCGGCTCGGTGAAGAAGCGCATGCCCGCGGTGAGCCCGACCGCCGAGACCGACGCGCTCGAGCCCTCCGAGGAGACGTCGGCGCTGAGGTAGCTGGGGCCGATGAAGAACGTGGCCTTGGGCGACGTGCTGATCTCGAGCTCGGCGTTGGACTCGCCGAAGAGC
>JBKJOI010000659.1:0-55818 GCA_046595695.1 Haliangiales bacterium
AACGCACGTGTGCCCGTTGCCGACGCGCGACTGTCGCTGTCGCTCTCGTGGATGCACTTCAGGTGGCTCGACTACGCGCTGCAGGATGATCGCGACGCGCTGGTCGAGCCACCTGAAGTGCATCCACGAGAGCGACAGCGACAGTCGCGCGTCGGCAACGGGCACACGTGCGTTGACGCTCGCGCCCACGGTGTAGCTGCGCATGCCCCCGAGCGACCGGTCGCGGGTGCGCCAGGACGGCGCGCCCGCGCCGTCGTCGACGTAGCTCGACTCGTAGAAGCTCGCCGCACCCTGCAGGTAAGCGCGCGCATGGACCCCGACGAGCACACGATCCTCATCGCCGAGCGCGAGCACACCTTGACCGCTCGCGGTGTGGCTGGTGATGCCCCAGTCGTCCCGGTACAGGCGGTAGTCGGCCTGCACGAACCAGCGCGACGCGAGCGCGCGACGCACGCGCACCAGCGCCGCCAGCCCGGCCCGCTCGTCGGGGACGGCCTCGGGCAGGCTGTACCGGGCCGAGCCGGTCGCGTCGACCACCGGCACGTAGCGGTACGGGCTCGCCAGGTAGCCGGTCTGCCGCTCGCCGTCCACGACCACGTCGAGGTAGGTGCGCGGATCGAGCGTCTGGGTGAGCGTCAAGGCGAGGCGGTGGCCGCGGCGCGCGCGAGAGAAGCTGGCGTCGCCGGCACGACCCACCGTATCGAGGGCGCCGGTCCAGGCGACATCGAGCGTGGTATTGCGCTGCGCGACCTCGGTGCGGTAGCCGGCCCCGATCCGGAGCGCGTCGAAGTCGTTCTCGGTCGAGCCCACCGCGCGCACGCTCAGCGTGTGGAGGCGCGCCGGCTGCCACGAGAGCGTGAGGCCACCCTCGACGCGCTCCTCCTCGAACGCGTAGGGGGACGCCGTCGAGGTCACGTCGACCGACGCCGCGCTGAGCACGTCCACGGTGACCGCGGCCTCGACCGCGAGCCGCTCGCCCAGCCCCGCGCTCGCGCTCGCCGACGGGCTCCACACCGTGACCGCGTCGTCGTCGGCGTAGACGCGCAGCGCCACGCTCGCGCCCCGCTCGGCCTCCTGGGCGTGCGCGGGGCCCGCGCTCGCGCCCAGCACGCCCGCCGCGAGCGCCAGGTGCCTCAGTTGCACCCGCAGCCTCCCCCCGTCGAGCCGGTGCCGCCCCCCGAGGCCTCGCGGACCTCGTAGACGTGCTCGTGGGCCGCGTGCATCACGGGCCAGGCCGGCTGCTGCAGTGCCGGCCTGGCCAGGGTCTCGCGCTGCCACGGCTGCACGCGCACGCACGCGGACACCGAGGCCGAGACGAGCGCGAGCGCGGCGGCGCGCAGGAGGCCCCGTAACCCACGCTTCATGGGGTCTCCTCCGGAAGGCGCAGCGTGACCAGGAACGAGCGCAGCGCCCGGTAGTCGCGATCGTCGGTGCCGCGGAAGCTCGCGCCGCCCTCGTGGCCGCACCCGCCCGCGCCCAGCGCGAGCGGCTTGCGCAGCACCAGGCAATCATCGACCGGCGCGCCCGCGAGCAGCGGCTCGAGCGCGAACGCGGCGACCGTGCGCGCGTTGGCCGCGAGCTCGGCCTCGCTGAGCGGCTCGGCGAGGAAGCGCCTCTCGGGATCGGCGCGGTGGCGCCCCGGGCTGTAGATCGCGAAGGGCCGCTCGGGGCGGCCGTGGCAGCCGGGATCGGCGCAGTGTCGATCGAGCACCGGCTGCGCCTCGGCGGCGAAGACCCCCAGGTCGCCTTCGGGCAGGCCGCGCGGTGGCCCCGGCTCGACCGCGCACGCGGCGAGCGCGAGCGCGAGCGCAAGCGCCCGCAGCGCGAGCGCGGCAGCCCTCAACGCGGCACCTCCACCGAGGGCGCGCGGTAGACCGCGCCCAGATCGATCCAGCGGATGAAGGCGCGGATCACGGCGTCGTCGAGCGGCGGCACCTCGGCGCCGGGCGGTGGACAGGCCATCGCGAGCACGCGCGGCGCACCCAGCTCGCGCCCGGTGATCTTCTCGATGAGGTAGGAGCCCCACGCCGACCCGTTGCGCTCGTCGACATAGCGTTTGCCGCCCGTCGAGCCCGCGCCGAAGGCCTGGAGCTGCTCGTAGGCCGCGTCGTAGTAGCTCGTCGGCGTGGGCGTCAGCGCCAGCCCGCCCGCCGGGACCGCCCCCGCGTGGCAGCCGGCCACCGCGCAGGAGCGAGCCAGACTGGGCGCCAGGTCGCGCCCGAAGTCGAAGTCCTGGGCGCCGAGCGAGCCCACGCGCACCGGTGGCAGCGGCCGGCGCGGGTCACGCCCGGCGAAGCTCGACAGGGTCACCGAGGCGGTGGTGACCGCGTCGACGTCGAGCGGCGGCAGCGCGCTGGCCGGATCGCCGTCGAGGGCACCGTGACAGCCCGAGCAGAGCCGACCGTAACTCGACGGCTGGGCGCCCTGCGGGAAGCGCTCGCCACCCTGCACCGAGAGCCACAGCAGCGAGGGCTGCCCGGCGGCGAAGCCGGCCGCGTCGAGCACCTGCATCCGCACCGGCACGCGCGCCGGCAACTCGGCCAGCACGGTGCCGTCGGCGGCGAGCGGCACCTCGCCGAGCAGCGCAAGCGGCAGGTGCACCCCGTTCGACCACCACGTGGACGCCGGATCGCCGTTCGCGATCTGTGCCGGGTCGACCGCCGGCACGTCGGCCGGGCGCCAGCTCGGCCAGGCCAGGAAGCGCGCGTGCGCCGCGTCGGCGCGGAGCGGCTTGGCGCCGATGGGGGCGAGCACCCGGTTGACGGCCTCGTTGACCTGGATGCCGCTGTGCTTGAGCAGCCCGCTCGGCGAGCCGTCCCAGGCGTCGGCGTGGTCGTCGTCCTCGTCGGGCCGCGCGACCACGAGGGCGGGCTGATCATCGGCCTCGCCGGGTGCGTCCCACAGCAGCGTTCGCTCGCCGAGGCGCGCGCCCTCGGGGGTGGCCTCGAGCGTGACGATCCACAGCCCGGTGTCGGGCATGGCGCCCGGGTCGATCGGATCGATCGGCCCCGGCGCGTGGGCGACCAGCAGCCGGCCGTCGGGGAGCGGCGCCGGATCGCGCCACAGCCCGTCGTCGGCGAGCACGGCCCAGGCGTGGCGGAAGCCGCCCACGGCGAGCTCGTCCAGGCGCTCGGCCGGTACGTCGGGTCCGAACTGGCGCTCCACCAGCGCCAGCGTCCCGCCCTCCCAGAGATCGTCCACGCCGAGCAGCACCGCCACGTCGCGCCCGTCGGGGAGCTCGCGCAGGGTCCACACGATCGGGCGCGGCGCCGTCTGGCCGTGGTGCGGGTGGTACTCGGGCTGGAGGTGCGCCGTCCGATCGTGATCGGGCGGGAACCGGAACACCGCGCCGCGCACCGCGCCGCCCTGGCGACGCAGGGTCGTGAACGCGAGCGAGCCACGGAACTCGCCGGTGGCCAGGAAGCTCGGGGCGAGCTCGGGTGTGGGCGTGAAGGTGAGCCGCACCGGCGTGCCGTCGGGCGCCAGGCGGTAGAGCTCCGCGTCGGCGCGGCGGCCCGACTCGTCGGCGTGCCCGGCGCGGGTCGAGACGTAGTGGATGGCGTCGCCTGGGCCGTAGACGGGCCAACGGCTGGTCGCGCCCGCACCCGCGCCGGCGGCGCCGTCGTGGGTCAGCCGCCTGAGGCCACCGCCGTCGATCCCGATCTCCCACAGATCGTGGCCCAGGTCGCCGGCGCGGCGCATCGCGAAGGCGACGCGCGACCCGTCGTGGCTCACCGTGGGATCGCGCACATCGGCCGGACCATCGGGGTGGGCCCCGGCGCTGAGGTTGACCGGCGTGGCGCCGGGAAGCAGCGATGGGTGGAACCACACGTCGCTGCCGGGCCGGAACGCCTCCAGGTCGGCGAGCCCGCGCGGCGAGGCCGGGCCGCGCACGAACACGACGCCGACTGGTGCGGGCGCGCCGACATGGCCGAGCGCCGCACGCTCCGCGGCGGCCCAGGCCACGATCGCTGCCGCGCCCGGGTCCTCGAGCGGTTCTCGGCCATTCACGCGCGGGAAGAAGGCGTCGTTGCCGCCGCGGTGGGGGATGCCGCCGTCGGCGAGCGGCAGGGCCTTGACCAGGAGGCGCGAGCGCGCGGGGTCGCCGGCGAGCGCGAGCGTGGCGCGCGCGGCCTCGCGGTTGGCGCGGATCTCCGCCACCGAGGGCTCGCCGCCCGCGCCGTCCATCGGCGGCGTGAGCGGCAGCCCGCCGAACTGCTGCGGGCCGTGGCAGCGCGCCAGCATGCAACCACGGTCGCGCAGCACCGGCAGTACGGTGTCGGCAAACTGCCGCTCGAGCGGCGTCAGCGCCTCGCGTGGCGATCCCTCGCCACCGTCGGTCTCCATGACCACCCACTCGCGCAGGGTGAGCCAGTCACGGTCGTCGCGACCGAGCAGGTGTCCGCCGGCGTGCGGCAGGCCGCCCTGGGCGAGCGCCAGCGGCTTGCGCAGGAGGCTCGAGAGCTCGGCGCGCTCGACGGTGTTGATGCGCGCCTTGACGTTGGCGCGAGCCGCCGTCCGGTCGTTCACCCGACCGGTGGCATCGACGTCGACGAAGAAGTAGGCGCGATCCACGACCTCGCCGGCGGCCTCGGCACCGGGCGCCACGCCGTGGCACGCCGGCGCCAGGCAACGGCGCTCGAGCACCGGCACCACGCGGGTCTCGAAGAGCTCGCGCGGCGCCGGATCGCCGCAGCCACTCTGCAGGATGACGAGGACAGCCAGACCGAGCGAACGCACGCCTGGCTCTTATGCCCGATCCCCGAGGGCAACATCATGACCGCCGTCAATGTCGCACCAGGTAGTCCGTGCCAGCGTGAGCCCGTGCACAGGTCGGACCCGTCCGGCGCGCTCGCGCTCACGCTCACGCTCACGCTCACGCTCACGCTCACGCTCGCGCTCACGCTCGCGCTCGCCGCCTGCTCGAGCGAGCCGCTCGTGGCTGGCGACGCGGCGGCTGTGCCCCGGGATGCGGGCACGGTGGACGACGGCGGCATCGCGTGTCCGGCCGGGGGCGTGCGCGGCCGCGGACGCCATCGGCTGTTCGTGCAAGGGCACGGCGGCGAGCCGTACCCCGACGGCCGCTACCCATTCCTGCACCCATGGAGCGCCGGCGGCGGCGACGCACCGCTCTGTGACGACGCGGTGTTCGTCGAGGATACCGACGGCGACGGCCGGTGGCAGCCCGGCGAGGCGCCGCGCCCGCTCGGCCCCGCCGCGCTCGTGCACGGTGAGCACTTCCTCGTCGGTAGTGGTGCCTTCGTCGAGCTCGCGATCACTCTCTGCGACGACATCACCGGTGACGTGGCGCTGTACATCCCCAACTTCGACGAGGCCGGCAGCCGCGCGCTGCACCAGCTGTTCGTGGTCCACGACGGCGAGGAGCGACTTGTCGCCGAGGCCGTCGACGACGAAGCCGGGCAGAGCGGCTACAACCCGTTCGTGCGGGTGCTCGCGGGCATCGACCCGCGCGCAACGCCCGGCGACACCTTGCTGCTGCGCAGCACCAACCTGAACGGCATCCCCTTCTCGGTGATGGTGTGGCAACCGCCCAGCGAGTACGAGTCGTGGATCCTGGTGGAGGTCCCGTGACGCGCACGTCCCATCGACGGCTCACCCGGCTCGCCGCCAGCCTGGTGCTCGCGAGCTGCGGCACCGACGCCGGCGACGACCCGCTGCGCAGCGCCGACGCTGGTCCGCCACCCGATGCGGCGGTCTGTCGCGACGCGGGCGTGCTCGAGCTCGGCGCCTGCCGGCTCACCGAGGGACAGACCTGCCAGGGCCGCGCCGGCGAGGAGCGTCACTTCGAGACGCTGCCCGAGGGCGGCGCGATGACCATCGTGCTCGGGCCGCAGGGCTCGACCATGTTCGTGTTCTCGGCCCGCACCGCGGGCATCGTGCCCGGCGATCCAGCCCAGCCGGCCAGCCCCGACAACCCGCTGATCGAGATCCAGGTGTTCGACGACCAAGCCGCGCTGGTCGCGCGTTACCGCGGGCGCGCGGCGTTCGCGACCGACCCCGGTGTCGGTGGGCTCACCGCGACTGGGCTGTTCGTGGTCGTCGACGGCCCGGCCAGCGCATTCATCGGCCGACGCCTGCGCGCGATCGCTACCCTCACCGATCGTGACCACGCCGTGCGCTGTGGCGGCGCCTCGTTCGTGGCCGAGAACTGACCGGGGTCAAGCCGGCGGGCCATGCGCGAGCGACTTCTGGCCCACGACTGGGGATGCGCTTTCGCCGATCAGGGCACCGCTTCAGGTCTCTCGCTCGGGTCGCGACTCGTCGCCGCTCCTGGTTTCGCCACGATCAGCGCAGCGAAGATCTCGGCTCCGAAGCGGTCGACCTGGGCCCAGTCGGTGAACTCGTAGTCCTGGCTGGTGTCGACGGGCCGGCCCTGCGAGCGACCGATGAGCTTCATCATCAGCCGGGTGAGCCAGCCGTACTGCGTGTAGCGCAGCGCTCCGCCGAACGTCGCGATGTGCGCGGGTTGCCAGTGCACCCGGGCAAGAAAGGCCGCCACCATCTGATCGAGCCCCTCGCGCACCGAGGCCCGCCGCGAGCTGGCCGACATGCTCACCGAGAAGAATGCGCCCGCCCGGGTGGCTAGCCTCGGAGCATGGCGCTTCAGCCATCTCTCGATGGCGGCGTGATGGCGGCTCATGTGCACCGGTGAGCCCACGATGACCGCCTCGAAGTTCCTCGGATCGGGTCGTTCGTAGGCGGCATCGGCGAGATGCACGCGCAGCCCGCGCGTTCGCAGCGTCTCGGCGATGCGGGACGCGATCGTGCGAGTCTGGCCGTGGCGCGAGGCGAACAGGACGAGGACGCGGGTCATCAGGACCTCCGGACTTTCGCGCAGGCAACGGCCGTTCGACCTCGGCGGAGCGCGCGTGGCTCCGCCGGTTCCGCGGCTCTCGTGGGCGCCGCCAGCCGCATTTCAGGCTCGTACCGGCAGCATGCAAAGAGCCACCGATGGGAAGGGGCGCGCGCTGCGGCCGAGCACGAAGTGGTGCGACCAGAGTGCGCCGCCCGCGATCGCCAGCGCCCAGATGACGGGACAGCCACCACCTGCCCGCGTGGCGCAGCGTCACCAGCGGGAACGGGGGGTTGCTGCCGGCCATGAGCAGGCCGAGCTCGCGGCTGCGGCGCGTGGCGGTCTGACTCGATCGGGCCTTCCATCGAAGTTGCCACGCTCGACGTATATCCCCCGCCCGGCCCCGGCGAGTTGACCGCGATCATGCCGGGCGCCGTCGTGGCACAAGGATGACCGAGGTCATCAGCGACGGCTCCATTGCCAGTCGCCCTTCGCGTCACCACCGCGGCGGCCGGCGGCAGCGGCGCCATCGACGGACAGATACCGAGCCGTATCGCCAGCCGCCGCGCGTGCTCGTCGAGATCCTCCAGGAGGGCCTGCCCGAGCCCGGTGAAGCGGCCGCCCTGGAGACGGACCGCCTGTCCGGTCGCTCGGCTCTCTTGCTCACCCTGCATTGCGGTGCACGGTGCGCAGCAAGCCCGGTTGCTGGAGCATCCCGGTGCGCCCGAGCGCGCGGTGGGCGCGGGACAGGAGCGCCGCGCCCGCCTCCTTGGCACGCTCGACGGGCGCGGGCTCCCCGGTGAAGCGGATCACGTCGCGGCGGAGCGTGATGGCGCGCGCCCGCGCCTCAGCGGACGGGGCGACAGAATGGCCGCGGTGAGCGCCGAGCGAACGGACCTGGACGATCGCGGCACCCCTGAGCGTGCTCAGAGGGCGCGCACGATCTGCGCTACCTGGCGATCAGGACGCAACTCGTGCGGTGGTCTCGTTCGTTGCGGACGTGGTCACGGTCAGCTCCGGTGGATCGAACAGCGTCTTCTTCACCTTGCACGCGGCCGCGGCGCGCGCGACCGCCTCGCGATACTGGGTCGGGAACTCGGGCGGGACCTGGACGTCGAGGGTGACGCGCGCCAGCCGGCCGGTCTTCGCGTCGTGCTCGCTGCGTTGGACCAAGCGGATGTTCTCGGTCGGGATGTCCCGGGCACGGCAGAAGGCCGCCACGTACAGGCCCGCACACGTGCCGAGGGAAGCCAGAAAGAGTGTGAATGGCTCCGGTGCACTGCCCTCGCCACCACTCTCCCGAGGCTGATCGGTGTGCAGGGTGAACCCGTTCACGTGCGCGTCGACGCGCTTGCCGCCGGGAAGGGTGACGATGATCTCCATGGTCTGGTCTCCTGCATGATGAGAGCCAGCTCAGGCTGGAAGGGTTCGGCGAGCGGTCGAACAGGTGCCGGGGCGCTAGCGCGCCAGCAGGATCACCTGCCCGAGCGGATCCAGCTGGCCCTCCTCGACGCACGCGGCACACGCCTCCTCGGAACGAGTGCAGCCGCGACAGCGCGCCAGGCTCTCCCGCGCCTGGATGAGGTCGTGTCGGGTGCGCGACAGCACAGCGATACGCTCGGTCAGCCGCCGCGCTGCGTCGCTGATCACGTCGAATGTCGCCGCGGCGATGGGTCCGGGGCCGACGCCGCCATCCCGGACGGCCAGGATCGACTGGATGCGCGTCAGCGTCAGGCCGCCGGCCTGCAGGGTCAGGATTGCACGCACCCGCCGGACGACCTCGATGTCGTAGCTTGGCCCTCGCGAGGTCAACGGGCGCGCGATGAGCCCGCGCGCCTGCAGGCGCCGGATGGTCTTGCGCCCGCACCCTGCCATTCGGGCCAGGTCACCAGTGGAGTAGCGCCGAGGAGTTCCCACACATCACATGGTGCGCCGAGCGCGCGCGCCACTCAACCTCGGCGACGTACCGATGGGCGACTTGACGATCGACAATCACGGCGCCGCCTGGCCGTCGACCACCCAGCGCTCGATGATGCGCACATCCTGGTTCGAGACACCGTCGTGGCCCGCGGCGACGATGGTCACGAGCAACGAGCTCGCGTCACCAGCGATCACATTCGGGGTGCTGTCCGTGCCGCTACCGAAGGTGTCCTGGTAGCGCGCCACCGAGTAGTTGCCCGCGGTCCCGTGGCAGTCGCCGCAGGCGTACTTCTCGAGCACCGGGTGGACGTCGGCCGCGAAGCGCGGCGCCGCGCCGGCACCGCCATCGCTTCCCCCGGTGGTGCCGGCGTCCGTGTCGCCGGCTGGCGCGGGCGCGTACGGTGCCCCATCGGCGATCCACGCGACCCACCGCTGCACCGCGGCGTCGCTGCCGGGGAGCGACGACACGTGACCGCCGAGCCCGGTGGCCATGTCAATGAGCGGACTGTGATCGGCGGTGCCCGCGAAGGCAATCACCTGCTCGTAGTTCGCCTGCCACGCGGCGTCGTCGCCCGGGGACGCGGTGACGTGCATGGCGATACTCCCACCGCCGTGACACGACTGAGCCGCACAGCCACTCGCCTCGAGGTCTGCCTGGATGGTCGGGCGGAACATCACGGCAGCGCCAGGGTCAGCGTCGGGCTCGCCGCCCGCGCCGGTGGGAAGCATCGAGCCGCTGCAAGCCGTCGCCATCGCAGCGGCGAGAATCACGAGAAGAGCATGCATGCCTCACGGCTCAAGCAGTGAATGTGCCACGGTGGCGTGACACACGCCCACCATCGCGCGCCCCGGATTTCCTCGAAAAATCGCCGCGGCGACCTGGCCCCTGGGGCCAGGCGCGCGCGCCGTTCGCCCCACCGAACCATGGCCGACTGTCCTCAGCCTCACGCCACCCGCGGCAAGCCCCGCTTCGCTAGCTGCGCGAAGGATCACTGACCCGAAGGTGCAATTGACCTGCTGAGCCACCTCTTCCATCACGCCGCGCAGCGGACAAGTCTCACGGCGCTGCACGCCTCCACGTCGGCGGTGTTCGCGTCACCGGCGAAGCACGCGGGCGCGACTGGTCCCTCGAGCACGGTGAACACGTCGAGCATGGTCACGTCCCGGGGCCGCTTGACCAGCCGGTAGCCACAGCGTTGGCGGCGAAGAAGTAGCGAGGATCGACGAGATCGGCTCGATGAAGCGGCCCGGGCGACCGGTGCGCTTCTCGACCTCGCGCAGGATGAGCAGCTGCCCGGCGGAGAAGCTGTTGCAGCTCTTCACCGAGTTGATGAGCAGGCCGTTGGCGTCGTAGTCACGGAGGTACCGCGTCAAGGTCTCGACGCGCGAGGGCAGGTTCAGGTTGGTGTAACAGCCGGCGCAGTAGTCCGCGAGGGTCTCGAGCGGCCGGGCCGGATCGTGGCGGAAGCCGTCGTCGTACACCCCGCCGACCTTGGTGTAGGTCGAGGCCACGACCACGGCGCCCTCGTCGTAGAACATTTTCCGGAACTCGCGGAAGCTGGTCCAGTCGGGCAACGTGCGCGAGCTGCAGAACGTCGTGAAGTACGCCGCCGCGCTCGCCACCGGCGCGGAGGTCGGTGCCGAGGACCTCCCCGACGAGCTGGACGGCGCGCCCGGGCCGGGGCGCACGCTCGCGGCCTCGCCAGTCGCCGCACCCCGGGCCGCGGACGTCCGGCGCACCCTCGCCGAGGTGGAGCGCGAGCACATCCTCGGTGTGCTCGACGCGTGCGGCGGATCGCAGGCGCAGGCGGCGAGCGTGCTCGGCATCGCGCGCAACACCCTGTGGCGTAAGCTCGGAGCTACGCGTAGACACAGCACGATAGCTGCAGCCTGGGGAGGCAAACGCGTCGACCTGGACGCGCGCGTGCTGGAAGGACGCTCCCCATGATCGCCACCAAGCTTGCGGTCCGCGAGCGGCGGAGCCGCGGCCCCGGCAAGGTGGCGTTCATGCTGCCATCGTGACGGGGCCTGTCGCCGTCGATGTTGACGGGCGTCAAGGCCGGGTGCCCAGCGGGCTTCGGTCCGCCGGTGGTTGCTTCCCGCGCGTGGTACACGTCGCAGGTGCCGCGGCCCCGTGCGCCCTGACGGGTAGCCGCGCCGCACGGTGATCCTGCTGCCCGTCGGAGTCCAAATGTCCGAGCCCTCGAGCCTGACCCCGCTGTTCCGCCCCCGCGTCGTCGCCGTGATCGGTGCATCGCGGCGCCGCGGCACGATCGGCGCCGAGATCTTTCACAACCTCGTGCGGGTCGGCTTCACCGGCACGGTCTACCCGGTGAACCCGAACGCCGCCTCGGTGCAGGCGGTGCGCTGCTACCCCGATATAGCCTCGGTGCCGGAGAGCGTGGACCTTGCGATCGTGGTCGTGCCTGCGCCGCAGGCGGTCGACGCGGTCAAGGCCTGCGCCGCCGCTGGGGTGCGCGGCGTCGTCGTGATCACCGCGGGCTTCAAGGAGGTCGGTCCCGCCGGCGCGGCGCGCGAGGCCGAGATCGCGCGCGTGGCCCGCGCCGCCGGCATGCGTCTCGTCGGGCCCAACTGCCTCGGCATCCTCAACACGGATCCGGAGGTCCAGCTCGACGCCACCTTTGCGCCCACCTGGCCGCCGCGCGGACGCGTCGGCTTCATGAGCCAGTCTGGTGCGCTCGGCGTGGCCATCCTCGACTATGCGAAGAGTCGCAACCTGGGTATCAGCACCTTCGCCGCGATCGGCAACCGCGCCGATGTCTCGGCCAACGACGTGCTCGAGTTCTGGGAAGACGATCCCGACACCGACCTGTGCCTGCTCTACCTTGAGAGCTTCGGCAACCCGCGTCGCTTCACCAGCATCGCGCGGCGGGTCGCCCGGCGAAAGCCGATCCTGGTGGTCAAGAGCGGGCGCAGCGAGGTGGGCCGCCGCGCCGCGGCGAGCCACACCGGCAGCCTGGCCGGCGTCGACGTCGGCGTCGACGCGCTCCTGCACCAGACCGGGGTGATCCGCGTCGACAGCATCGACGATCTCTTCAACACGGCCATGCTGCTCGCCAACCAGCCCCTGCCGCGCGGCAAGCGCGTCGCCATCCTGACCAACGCGGGCGGCCCCGGAATCCTCGCCTCCGATGCGTGTGAGGCGCAGGGCCTCGAGGTAGTCGCCCTGCCCGCCGAGCTGCAGGCGCGCCTGCGCACGTTCCTGCCGCCCGAGGCCTCGGTCGCCAACCCGGTCGACATGATCGCCAGCGCCGGGCCCGACGCCTACGAGCGTGCCGTGCGCGAGGTCCTCGGCTCGGATGCCGTCGACGCCGCGCTCGTGATCTTCGTGCCGCCCATCGTGACCGCGCCCGACGCGGTCGCGCGCGCCATCTTGCGCGGCAAGGCGGGCATCGACAAACCCGTGGTCGCGAACTTCCTCGGGCTGCACGGCGTGGCCGAGGGTGAGGCCGAGCTCAGCGAGGGCCGTGTGCCCGCGTACCCGTTCCCCGAGCCCGCGGCGGTGAGCCTGGGTCGGGCGGTGCGCTACGCGGCCTGGCGCGCGCGCCCCGACGGCCAGGTGCCCGAGCTCGCCGTCGACGAGGCACGCGCGCGTGCGCGCCTCGAGCGCACGCCCCGGGGCGCCTGGCTGCGCGCCGACGAGGCGCTCGCGCTCTTGGCCGACTACGGCATCCCCGCGGCCGAGGGCGGGCTCGCCACCACGGCCGACGAGGCAGCGGCGCTGGCGCAGCGTCTCGGCTTCCCGGTCGCAGTCAAGCTCGCCAGCCGCGTGCTGGTGCACAAGACCGAGGTGCACGGGGTGCGCCTGGGCCTGAAGAGCGCCCAGGAGGTCTACGACGCGTTCGCAGGTATTCGCGCGCGCGTCGCCGAGCTGGGACCCGGCGATCTCTTCGATGGTGTGCTGGTGCAGGCGATGGTGCCGGGCGGCGTGGAGATGGTGGTCGGCGCCGCGGTCGATCCCGAATTCGGGCACTTGCTCATGGCCGGCCTCGGTGGCGTCACCGTGGAGCTGCTGAAGGACGTCGCCTTTCGCGTCCTGCCGCTCACCGACCAGGACGCTCGTGAGATGATCGACGGCCTGCGCGGCGCGCCGCTGTTGCGCGGCTATCGAGGCGCGCCGCGCGCCGACCAGGCGGCGCTCGAGCAGCTGCTGCTGCGTGTGGCCTGCCTCCTCGGGCACCGGCCCGAGATCGCCGAGCTCGACATGAACCCGGTCATGGTGCTGCCCGAGGGCCAAGGGGTGCGCGTCGTCGACGTGCGCGTGCGACGCAGCGATTAGCCGGCACCAGCATCCGCCTCGTGGGGCAGGTCTCTCAGCCTATCTCAGGTTGGGCGAGGGCCGTGCTCGCCATCGACTCGCCTGCACGAGGCGCCGCGAACGGCCGTTCGACTCTGGCATGCGCAGCAAGCGATGCTCGTTGAACACGGATGGGGTACGAGCTCCCAGTCGTGGTCGCGTGCTGTGGTGCGTCAAGTGCGCCGGGAACGCGGCCATTCGCGATCATGCGAGCTGATCGCGCGAAAGTTTGGCGCTTTGGCGGCGTAGGCCGCAAATGATGCAGGTCCAACGACGTGGCACATCAGGTGCATCGAAGCAATGGCATGGCGTACCGACTCGTTACCTGTCCCGAGACGGCGCACCTCGAGTTGCTGGAGTACGAGGTGGACCCACTGGGCGTGTTGGTTCAAGCCTGCTCGCGGTTCGGTTCATCGCGTGACGTTCATTGCCCCCGAACCTGCGCCGCACGCCTCGATCGCTGTGAACGCGCCTGCTCGGTGGCCGAGGATGACGACGATGTGGCCGAGGAGCGCACCGAGGTCGAAGTCGATCAGCTCTAGGGCCGGGCCGCGTGGGCCGCGCTCGCCCACGCGGGCAGCTGGCGACCGCGATCGGCTTGCGCAGGAGCAGGCTGTGCCGGGCCTCCGATACGTCGAGCAGGAACGCCGAGGCCTGCATGTGATTGTGGGCGAGCTCCTCCTCGGTCAGTGGCGCATCGAGGTAGGTATCCTGCGGCCGCATCCGGTGCTGGTGCACCGCGAACAACGAGAGCGGGCGAGCCGCCGCCCCATGGCAGCTCGCGTTTGCGCAGCGCTCGGCGAGGATCGGCTGCGCCTTGGCGACGAGGCCGTGGTGAGCGCGTCCGGGGCCTCCAGCTCGGGCGGGCGTCCGCCCACGCCCTCGGGATCGCCGTGGCATGCCGCACACCGCGAGCCGTAGCGGCGAGCCCCCGTCGCCACCGACAGGCCCTGTACCAGCGTCTGCCCTGGCAAGAGGTAGTACCAGCGGTTGTGCATGGCGCCCACGGCCATGCGCGCGGCATCGAGCGCCTGCAGCCGGAAGGACACGCCCACCGGCACGCGCGCCTGGAAGCTGCCGTCGGCCGCGACCGGCAGCTCGGCGAGCACGCGTGCCGGCCCGTGTCGCCCCAGCGCCGCCGAGGTCGCGCCGGGCGTACCCGAAAGCGTGTCCTGGGCGGGCACGGGCGACCGATCGGCTGGGCGCATCGCCCGGTGCTCGACCAGGCGAACGAACGCGATATCCGCGCGCACGCGCCCGAGGGCGGCAGGTTGGCCAGCCGCCCCGGCCGCCGCGAGGCCCCCACGTACGGCCCCTCGTCCATGGAGGTATTGACCCCACGAGCCCCCGCTCTCCGACGGTGACGCGAGCGCGAAGCGTACGCAGGAGCCCCAGATCGCGACGGTACACGAGGGTGCAGTCGACCGCATGCGGAGGTACGTCGTGCCCAAACGCCTGCCCAGGCTCATCATCTTCGTCCCGCTCTTCCTCGGCGCCTGCAAATCCAGGCGCGCTCCCCGTCGTGGGCAACAACGAGTGCGCCGATCCACCCGAGTTGCCCTACGCGTGCGCGGGGGCGTGTTCCCCTGCGAGTGCGTCGACCTACGCGTGCGCGACGCCCGCTGACCCCGCGCACCGGGCGCGACTTGTCGATCGTCAAGCCGGAGACCCGCGCATCGGTCGGCTCCTCGATCAACTCCTCGTGAGCGCGTCGTTTCTCGCTAAGCTCAGCAGCGCGACACGATGATGCCGTCCTTCACGTCCTCCACGCCCTTCCGCGAGCCCACGTCGTGACCACCGCGCTCGTCCGCCGCGATGCGCGCTCGAACGCCTTCCTGGCCGACTGACCGCTCCGCCAGCACGCCGCGACCCGCGGCGGCCATCCGGCCCTGGTGCTGGGCGAGCGCACGCTCGGCTATGCCGAGCTCGACGGCCTCGCCGACCGCGCGGCCGAGGTCCTGCGTGCCGCGAACGTGCGCCGCGGCGATCGCGTGCTGCTCGCGCTCGACAACGGACTCGCGGCCGTCGTGGGATTCTACGGGGCGCTGCGCGCCGATGCCGTCCCGATGCTGCTCGGGGCGCCCCGGCGGACGCACCGCGTGGTGCGCGTCGCCGCGCTGGCGGAGCCGGCGGTGCTGGTGGCAGACGCACCGATCGAGGGCGTCTCGGCGCCGTGGCTCGCACCCGCCGCGTCCATCGGGGCTCGACCACTGCATCCAGCCTGCCAGGTCCCGGCGGGGCCCGTCCGCTTCTCCTCGTCCACCGACCTGCCCTTGCCCTTGCCTGTCCTTGACCGACGACAAGGCGGGGCGCTGCGCCGGCTGCTATGCAGAGAGACCCCTCATGAACCATGCGATGAAGCCCTTGCGCATGCCGTATGCCGGCAGAGATGTCCCGCACGCCGTGATCGAGGTCAATCAGCGGTGCAACATCTCGTGCGCCGCCTGCTACAAGGACAAGTCGACGTACACGAAGCCGCTCGCCCAGGTGCTCGACGAGATCGCCCTGGTCACGTCCGTGCGCAACATCGGTGTGCTGTCGCTGGCCGGCGGTGAGCCGACGCTCCACCCCGATCTCCCGGCGATCATCGCGTCGATCGCTCGACGAGGCATCCAGGTCCAGTTGCTCACCAACGGGCTGAACCTCACCGACGAGAAGCTGGCCACGTACAAGGCGCACGGGCTGGCGCGGGTGTACCTGCACATCGACTCGCTCCAGAGGCGCCCCGACGCGCGCCGGGTCGAGCGCGAGTCCGACCTCACCGTGCTGCGCGAGCAGATCGCCGAGCGCGTCGTCCGCTGGGGGATGCGCTGCGCGCTGACGGTGACGCTCTACCGGACGAAGAACCTGCAGGACCTGCCGGCCCTCGTCGAGCAGGTCCTCGACAGCCGCTTCATCGATCGGCTGCTGGTCACCTGCTGCACCGACTTCGCCGCGATCGACGCCCGGCTTCGCGAGCTCCAGTGGCTCCCCGCCTCCGTGGCCGAGCCCCCCGGCGACCTGAGCGGCGAGGTGGTCTCGAACGACGACGTCACGCGCGCGCTCACCCGGTTCGGGATGAAGCCCTTCGCATACGTCGCCTCGGACCGGAACCTGGACGACATGCGCTGGCTCTTCTACTACTCCTTCACCGCGCGCACACCGGCCGCGGCGCTGCGATTGCTGCATCTCGGCCCTTCCTTCGGGCGGGTCGCACGGGCCGCAAACGCGCTCTCGAAGCGGCTCCGCGGCCGCTTCCCCTTCGGCGAGACGCTCGGCCGCGGCGGCGCCCTCCTCACCTGCCTCGCCTACGCGGCGACGAGCGGCGATCTCGGTGAGGTCGGCGAGACGCTGAGCTTTCTGCGCGCGGCGCGCCGCCGGGACGCGCAGCTCACCCAGAAGAGCTTCATCTTCCAGCAAGGGCCCAGCGTGACGGCCGCGGGCGAGATCGAGATCTGCAAGGACTGCCCCGACGCCACCGTCCGGAACGGTCGCGTCATCCCGGTGTGCCTTGCGGATCTTCTGTCTCCCCAGGCTCCACAGGGAGCGTAGGCGCGGGCGCGACGGCAGACTCGGCCGGAGTCGGACCCCGCGCGAACGATTTGCGTCCCGCAGAGCTCGCGCCGGTCCGCCAGCGCAAGGGCTGCGCGCCAGCGGCGCCGACCGGCCTTCCATGCAGCGGCACGACGCGTGCCAGCCTCGTTCGCAAGGTCGCCGACGATCCCAGGAACGGCTGACCGAGCGTCGCACGCACGCGTCGCGAGGAGGGTGGGGTGAGTCACGACATGGGCGGCTCAGCTCTTCACCGTCACGCTCCGCGACAACAGCGAGCGCGAGGAGACGGACGAACGGACGCGAGCTCGCGGCGCGGCTGCGCGCGCTCCGGCCTGGCCTCAAGGTCGTGCTCACCAGCGGCTACAGCGATGAGCTCGCCGGCCGCGAGCTGCACCAGCAGCCCGGCCAGGCCTTCCTGCCCAAGCCGTTCGAGATGCGCCAGTTGATCGAGACCGTGCGCGACACCCTCGACGGCTGAGGCGCCCCGCGCGCCTACCCTGCTGACGCCGGCCGGCTTCGCGGTCACCAGCCGCAGGACGTCGGTCTCACTCCAGATCGCGCAGGCCGGCGGTGCGCGCCTGGCTGGTCGAGGCCGAGGTGAGCGCGTCGACGTCGATATGCACGTCCAGCTCACGGCCGCTCACCGAGCCGTGGCACTCGGCGCAGGTCGTCCCGAAGACGCGCTCGGGCACGCCCATGTTGATCGCCTCGCGCGCGCCGAACTGGAGCTCCTCACGCTGCCGGAACAGCACCTGGCCCTCGTCGTCGAGGAGCTCGATGAGCAGCGGGCGACGGGTGGGCACGCGCAGGTAAGCCGAGCCATCCGGGAACACCGGCGCCTCGCCCAGCTCGACCCGCTGCTCGAACACCTGCTCGTCGCCGGCGAAGTCACTCACGCACACCGGTGCGTCGGCCGCCGTGCACTCGAGCGGCGGCGCGGCGTGCGCGAAGAAGCGCACCCTCGTGGCGGCGCGCAGGCCGGTGACCGCGCGGCCGCGCCGGTCGTTGCCGTCGAGCAGCGTCGCCAGGAGCGGCAGGTCGAGGAAGTGGACGACGGCGAGCGCGTCGGTGGCCTGCTCGGCGTCGGGCGGCTGGCGATCGCGGTGGAACAGCGGCTCGGGCGGCCGCGGCATCACCAGCACCGCCTCGACCCGCGAGCCCGGGCCCGTCACGAGCGCGCGCCGCGCGCCGGTGCGCGGATCGACCGCCACGAGATCGTAGCGCACGGGCGCCTCGGCGCCGACGTCCACGCCCTCGGCGTAAGCGGCCAGCACGGTCCCGTCGGGCAGCATGAACGGTGATCGATAAGCGCCCGTGGCCTCGCCGGCGCGCCCGGTCGGGCCCGGCAGCACGGTCAGGGAGCGCACGTAGTCGGCATCGATGCGACCCTGCTCGAACGGCCCGACCGAGCGGTTGAACACGCCCAGCGCGCCGCCCTGGCCGCGGGCGCCCGCGTCGGCGAGCACCACCAGCAGGTTCCCGTCGAGCGCGCTGCGACTCTCGGTGACCTGGGCGTACCCGATGCTGGGCACGAGCTCGGCGTCGGGGGGGGCCGCCCCGGGCAGGTAGCCGCCACGGCCCTGGTAGCTCTCGGCGCGCTGGCCGACGAGCGGGTGGTAGTCGCCGAGGTCCCAGTCCAGGCGCCGGCCGGCGATCTGGTAGAAGTCCGCCGACATCTTCTCCGCGGTCATGGTGAGCTGGCCGTGCGCGGTGATGCCCGGCTGGGCCTCGACGCCGCGCAGGAAGGTCATGCGCTCGCCGGCGCCCGAGCCATCGGCGCGCTGGCGCCACAGGTCGGCACCCGGAAGCAGGAGCTTGGGCGTGCGCCGAGGCCCCTCGGGGCCGCCTCGTGAGGAGGCGTAGACGATCCACTCGAGCCCGGCGTCGTCGACCACGTACGTGGGATCGAAGTTGTGCACGCTCAGGCCGCCCTGGACCTCGCCGCCGTCGAGGGTGATGCGCCGGCAGCCCGAGCCGTCGACGCCGACCTCCCAGACGTCGAGGCCGCTCGCGGCGCCGACGCGCAGCGCGAAGACCACGCGCGTGCCGTCGTAGCTGGGCTCGGGCGTGCGCACGTCGATCGCGGCACGGTCCGGGCCGACCCCGGCACAGCCCGCCAGCAGGCTGGTCCGCCCGCTGACCGACGCGAGCGCTGCGTTCGCGCCGAGCAGCGCCTCGCCGCGCACCAGATCGGCGCCGGGACGAAACTCCGAGAAGTCGACCAGCCGGCTCGCGTCGGCGGGCCGCTCGACCCACACCAGCGGCAGGGTCGTGCCCGCGGCGGCGCCAGCGCGCTGCGACGCGGGTAGCTCCGCCCGCTCGAGGCGCAACCACTCGGCGAGCGCGCAAACCGGCGGCGAGGTCACGGGATCGTAGGGCGTCGGGCACGCCGCCGGATCGAGCGCCTGCCCGGGTGTCTCGAGCAGGGCGCCGGCGCGGTGCGCGAGGCCGCCGTGACCTGCCAGCACGTTCTTGGCCACGATCCGGCTGACCCTTGGATTGGGCGAGCCCAGCGCGAGCAGCGCGCGCGCCTCGCGGTAGTCGATCGCGCGCGCGATCGGCGAGAAGAAGCCGAAGCTGCCCGCGCGCAGCTTGAGCTCGTGCGGCACGACCGGGCTGTGGCACGCTTGGGCGGCGCAGCCGCGCCGGAGCAGCAGCGGCAAGACCTCCTGGTCGAAGAAGCGCCGCGCGTCGGTGATGTCGGCCTCCGGCAGCGGCCCCGCCAGGAGGGCCCAGGCCCGCAAGGTCTCGAGGTCGGGGTCATCGACCGCGTCGAACAGGATGCCGCCGCCGTGAGAGCCGCCGCCGAGCTGGGGCGAGAGCGGGCGACGCAACAGTTCGCTGTCCTCGGCTGGGCTGGCGACGAACGCCCGCGCGACCAGGTAGTTGGCCCTGCGCTGCGGCTCGTCGCTGCCGCACGCGATCTGCAGATCCAGGCGCCCGCTGCCGTGACACGAGCCCTGGCCGCAACGCCGCACGAGCACGTCCTGCGCCGGACCGAACGCGGCATAGCCAGGGTCGTCCGCGCCGACCTGGGTGATGTCGACCAACGTCGAGGCCTTGTCACTGCACGCGCCCACGCCGCCCGCGGAGGCGCCCGACGAAGGCGGCGGGCGCCCGTCACGGGTGGCGCCGTTGTCGAGCCACCGCTTGAGCGTCAGGTACGCGGGGCCGCTCATCTGCAGCACCGCGCCGCCGGCGTGCGTCACCTCGAGCGGCTGGAAGTCGCCCCGGTACGAGATGTCGAGCTCGCGCGAGTCGACCGCCTTGATGAGCAGCAGCGGCTCCGGATAGGAGCCGTACGGGCGGAGCAGATCCTGGCGCAGCAGGAGCGCCTCGTACGAGGTGACGTCCAGGTTGCCGAGCGCCCGGCCCGAGCCGTCGTCCCGGTGGCAGCCCGAGACCCCCGAGGCACACCTGGCGAGCAGGAGCGGCTGGATCTGCCGGTCGAAGTAGTCGTGGCGCGGCCGGGTCTCGGCATCGCAGGCGGCCAGGGCCAGGCAGCCGCCGAGGACTCCGAGGATCGCCAGGAGTGCGCGCATGATCACAGTATCGGCGGCGCCCGGGCGATCGATCTTGATCGAGGTCAAGGGCGGGCGCGATGGCAGACCCGGCAAGATCTGCGCGCTCCCGAGGGCCGGAACGCAACGCCTGCGGCCTCCACGCCGCCGGGCAGCCGCGCCGGCTTGTACACGCGCTCGACTGTGAAGGGGCCAGGAGAACAAGACCTGAACGAAGCCCCCCTGCGCCGGCAGCCGCGGGTGCATGACGCACCACCATGGGCAGCAAGCACACGGCAGTGCGGCGTGTGCTCGCAGCCTGGGCGGCACGATGGTTGCTTCGCCCTGCCCTGCTTGCGAGCGGAGCGCGTCGAGGTCGTCGTCGTCGGAGGAGGCATCGCGGGGCTCGCGAGCGCGTGGCACCTGGTGCGCCAGGGCGTGTCCGGCGTGTGCATCCTCGAGCGCGAGGCCACGCTCGGCGCGCACGCCTCCGGGCGCAACGCCGCCATCCTTCGCCACGTGGACGACGACGAGCACGGCGTCCGGCTCGCGCTGCGGAGTCGCACCCTCCTCGGCCTGCTCGGCGGTCGGGCGGCCGCGCTGCTGCGCCCGACCGGTACGTTGTTCCTGGGTCGCCATGAGCGCCTGCGGCGCATGGCCGAGCTCGCCGCGGGCGCCGCGATCCCGACCGTGTGGCTCGCGCCCGCGGCCATCGGCGCCCGCGTGCCCGTGCTCGCGGGCGGCGACGCGGAGCACGGCCTGCTCGTCGCGGAGGACGGCGTCCTCGATACCCACGCGCTCCTCGAGGCGCTGGCACGCGGGGCGCGTGCCCGCGGCGCGCGCGTGCGCACCGGCGTGACGGTGGCCGGCATCACGCGGCGGGGCGAGACGGTCACCGGCGTACGGCTGGCGAATGGCGAAGAGGTCCAGGCCACCACCGTCGTGGTCGCGGCGGGTGCCTGGTCTGCCGGCCTGGGTGCGACCTGCGCCGCACCGATGCCGCTCGAGTCGCGCCGGCGGCACCTGGCCATGCTGGTCGCCGAGGACGCCCTCGCCGCCGCCAGCCCCGTGGTCTGGAAGCTCGACGGTGACGAGGTGTACTTCCGGGCCGAGTCCGGCGGCATCCTGGCCAGTCCCTGCGACGAGGAGGTCTGGCCTGCCGGGCTGCCACCGTGCGCCCCGGATCAGCTCGGGCAGCTCGCCGAACGGCTATCGCGCGTCGCGCCCGGCCTCGCGACCGCCCGCGTGCGTCGGGCCTGGGCCTGCCTGCGCACCTTCGCGCCCGACGGCGGGTTCCTCGCGGGCGCGGATCCGCGCTGCCGTGGCCTGTTCTGGATCGCAGGCCTCGGCGGTCGCGGCATGAGCTGCGGCCTCGCGCTCGGCGAGCTCGTCGCCGCGCACATCCTCGGGCAGCCGCACGTCCTCGCCGAGGCGCTCGCGCCCGCGCGCCTGCTCGCGCCGCTCGCGCGCTCCCACCCGCGCAGGCGCGACCGGCGTGGACGCACGCGCACGCACGTGACGGTCGGCAGGGTCAGCCCGCCGCGCTGTGCAGCCTCGCTGCATCGCCGACCACATCGCGCAACACCTGCTCGAGCGCCAGGCGCGCGGCCGCGCCCTCGCAGAGCCAGGCGCTCGCGACGTCCAGGCTCGCGCTGCACAGGATCGCGTCGGAGGTGATACGTGCGGTGTCGAGGTAGGTGTCGCGCACCAGCGCCTCGATGCCCAGGAAGGAGCCAGCGATGCGTATCGCGACCGGGACCTTCACCGAGCCGGGCTTGCTAGCGCGGGTCAGCACCGCGCTGCCGCGCTTGATGAACCAGATACGCGTGGCGGGCTCGCCCTCGAAGTGAACGTACTCCGCGCGCCGCTTCGGCTCGTCGACGAGCGGGCAGCAGCCCCCCAGGTCCACGCCTGCCGCCCGGCCACACGGACAGTTCGAGCAGTTCACAATCCGTGACTCGAATGGCACTTAGATGCTCAATGCCATTCTCGTGCCACTCGTCGGGTTCGGCGAGGCGGTCAAGGGGCGAGCGCGGCCGCGCGGCGAAGCGCGGCCGGATCGCAGACGCGCAGGGAGCGGCGCGAGACCTCGATCGCGCCCGCCTGGGCGAGCTGCCCGAGGGCGCGCGAGAACGTCTCCGGCACGATGCCCAGCAAGCCCGCGGCATCCCGCCGCGGCACCGGTGGGTGCGGCCCGCGCGCCGCCTCGCTCAGGACCCAGCGCGCCACGCGTTCGAGCGCGCTACCCTCCGCCTGGCACGACCGCGGCGCGTCGCAGCACTCGGCGCGCAGCATCTGCTCGAGCGCCATGCGCGCCGCGCCACCCTGCGAGAACCACGCGTCGGCGACCTCGCGGGTCGCCGTACCCACCAGCGTCGCCGCCGTCGCGCGCGCGCTGTCCAGGTAGGTGCTGCGCACGAGCCCTTCCAGGCCGAGAAACGTCCCGACGCGGCGGATCGCGTGCGGCGTCGCGGCGCGGCCCTGGCGGCTCGAGCGCGTGAGCACCACGCAGCCACGCCGGACGAACCACACGGCCGTGGCCGGCTCGCCTTCTCGGAAGAGGTACTCACCCCGGCGCAGCCGCTGGTCGACGAGCGGACACCGCCCGTCCAGGCCGACCTCGGGCGTCTTGCTGCAGGGGCACGTGGCGACTGGCGAGATGGACGCATGCGCCACCATGGCGTCGAGGGTTTGCGAGGCCCGTGCCAGGTAATTCCCGCCGTTGCGTGCACGATTCGCGATCTTCTTGCGGCCCGCGCGCTGCCGCCCCGCCAGGCCGGCAATTCTTGCGCGCTCCGCGGCCAGCTGGGGTCACTCCACGCTGAACCCGTCTGTCCGGTCGAAGCGCACCGCCGCCACCTTCCAGGGCGTGAACTCGAGCGCGCGCTCGAAGCTCTGGCTCCACAGCTCGGCCGCGGCACCGTCGCCGATGTCGACGCGGACCCGGTGCCGGCCCGGCGCGACCGCCACGCGCGCCTCCGCCACGCTCGCCCCGTCGCCGAACAGGCCGCGCGGTTCGTACCGGCGCTCGTGCACGACCTCGCCGTCGACCGTAACGCGCAGGCGCACCGGCACGCGGCCACGCTCGCACACCTGCGCCTGGCGCATGTGCGCCGGCTGTCTGGCCAGCTCCTCGGCGGAGACCGTGCGGCAGCGCTGTGCCACCTGGCCCGGATGGACGAACGCGACCACCAGCTCGGGCTGGCCGTCGCTGGCGCGGGCCCGGTAGGGCGCCACGCTGCCGGCGCCGATGACCACGGAGAGCCCCGCGGCCAGCGCCACGGCGACGCCGACCTGGCGCGCGCGGCGGCGTCCGGGCGGCAGGTCGTTGATCGGACCACCCGGGCCCGTGCGCAGGGCGCGCTCGAAGTCGGCGCAGGCCCGGCGCAGCCCGGCTCCATCGGTGCGCGGCAGCTGGGCGAAGTGCAGCCGGCCGCCCGGCACCTTGTCGGCACGCAGGCGAGGCTCGCGCTCACCCACGAGGCGCAGGCGCGTCAGGCGCCCGCCGTCGCGGTACACCGGCTCGCCAGGCCCGCAACCGATCACCAGCACGCCGCTGGCGCCGTGACGCAGCGCTCGCTCGATCACGAGCGGATGCACCCAGCCGGCGCAGGGCACGCCGAGCACGCGCCACCCGGGTAGCGCTGGCGAGGCCCCGGTCTCCGGGTCGACCTCGAACGCCGCCGCCGCCGAGGTCGCGCACGCGAACAGCACCGCGGGCGCCTCGCCGCGCGCGCGCGCCGTGTCGAGCCAGCCGTCGACGCGGTGGCGGGTGTCGATCAGCGGCAGGGCCGGCACATCGGTGCCCGCCGAGTCGCACGAGCCCACGCAGATCCCGCAGCCGACGCACTTCGACGGGTCCACCTGCGCCTGCAGCGCGAACGGGCGGTCATCGGTGCGCGGCACCATGGTGATGGCGTCGTAGGGGCAGTCGCGCGCGCACTGCTTGCAGTCGTTGCAGCGTGACGTCGTCACCGTCGCCGCCACGACCCGGCGGCGCGGCAGCGTCCACGGCAGGGACAGCACCACCAGGCCTCCCACCAGCAGCAGCGTCCACAGCGCGGCCCCGCCCAGTCGGTCAGTCAGCCAGAGTGGCAAGAGGTACCAGGCGTCGAGGGAGAAGGCGCGCGGCACCTCGGTCATGTGCGCGGGCCCGGCGCTGGTGCCGGGCAGGATCAAGGACAGCACCAGCAGGGAGCCGAGCGTCCACCAGAGCAGCGTCCGGCGCGGCCAGTGGCGCGGTTTCACCAGCCGCGCCAGGTGCAGCCACAGCGCGACCCCCATCGCCAGCGGCAGCAGCATGTGCAGGAAGAACACCACGAAGAACAGCAGCGGCCGCACCGTGCGGTCCATCAGGAACGCCAGCGAGAACGGCTCGGCGAAGATGGGCAGGCCGTCGACCAGCCGGGCGCTGCCGAGGGCGACCTGGCGGGCGCGCTCGTCCCAGACCAGCCAGTAGCCCAGCCAGCCGACGAACCAAAGCAACCCGACCAGCAGCACGCCGGTGATCCAGGCCAGCCAGCGCGCGCCGCCGAAGCGGCGTGCCACGAACAGCCGCAGCGCGTGCAGCAGGCTGAACGCCATGCACGCGTCGGAGCTGTAGCGGTGCAGCGAGCGCATCACCTGCCCCGCGCTGAAGCCGCGCAGCGCCTCGAGCGAGGCGTACGCCTGCACCGCGCTGGGCTTGTACCAGATGACCAGCACCACGCCGGTGACCACCGCGACGATCAGCGAGGCGAACGCGACCGCGCCGGTCTGCGCGAACGGGTTCAGCTCCACCGGCAAGACGCGCTGGACCGCGGCGTCCAGCCGCACGAACCCGGCGTCGAGTGCCCGCAGGACGCCTTCGCCCCGGACCGTCGGCTCGGGGCTGGCACGCGAGACGGTGGGCATGAGCTATTTCTCCGCGACCAGCTTCTCGGCAGTCAGCTGGCGCAGCGCGGCCACCATCCAGCGTTCCTGCACCTGCCCGAGCGTGAAGCGGTAGGCGACCTGACCGTCGCGGTCGATGGTGGCGAACAGGTTCGAGTGATCGATCACGCCGGTCTCGGGGTTGCGCCGGCGCTCGACGCCGAAGTGGTCGAGCACCGCGTTCACCCGCGCCGGCTCGCCGGTGAGCAGCCGGAAGCCCGGCGCGCTCACCCCCTGCGCGAGGGCCAGGGCGCGCAGCCTGGCCGGGTCGTCGTGCTCGGGATCGATGGTGACGGCGAGCACGACGATCTCGGCACGCCGCGCCGGCTCGAGCTGCGCGAGCACGCGGCGGGTCTGCGCGAAGATCATCGGGCAGGTCAACCCGCAGCTCGCGTAGACGGCGGTGACCACGACGACCCGGCCGTGCAGGTCGGCGAGCCGCACCACCTGCCCGTCCTGATCGACCAGCTCGAGGTCGGGCGCGGGCACGGTGGTGCGGATGCGCGCGCCGGGGAACTCGTCGCTCGCGAGGCCCGTGGCCCGCCCGCCGGCGACCTCGCCCAGGGCCACCACGGCGGCCGCGACCACCAGCAGCGCGGCGGCCGCGTAAGGCAGGGCCCTCACCGGCCGCTCCACCACCTCGCGCAGCGGCACCCACCAGACCATCAGCAGCACCAGCCCGAGCGCGATGGGCTCGCCCAGCAGCACGAAGGTCGCCAGCCGCGACGGATCTCCCGAGGACGGATCTGCGGCCAGGCACCAGACGCGAAAGTCGGCGGCGAAGCGCGCCAGAGCACCGTCACCCGCGGGCCAGAACGCGAACAGCGCCAGCAGCGCGTAGTACGCCAGCAGCGTCGTCAGCATGAAGGTGGGGAACCTCCAGCTGGTGAAGAAGCACCGCGTGGTCTGGAGCGCGCCGCGCCACATCACCTCACCTGCCACAGATCGGCGAGCGCCTTCCAGTTGGCGAAGTAGTAGATCGCGAACGAGGCCAGGAAGATCAGCGCGAGCACGAAGGTGCCCGGGGTCTCGTGCTTCTCACCGTTGGGGTGCGCTTCCTCCTGCACCAGCTCGGCGACGGTCTTGTCCTTCGACTCCTTCGACATGGCGTGTTCCTCGCTACCAGGCGGTCATGGCGCGCCCGGTGTTCCTCTTGCCGAGGAAGACGGCGTGCACGGTCAAGAGGATGAAGGTCATCAGACCCAGGAACGCGACCACCGAGCCCAGGCCCATGACGCCGAGCATGAGGTGCGCCCCCGAATCGAAGCCGGCGGCCACGGGCGCGCCGGTGAACTGCACGTCCCAGTGCCGCCGCGGCACCCCGTAACTGCCGGCGAGCGACATGCCCATCGCCATGAGCGTGATGCCGAAGCCGAACAGGTACGGCTGCAGGCGTGCCAGCCAGCGTGCGCTGTACTCGCGGCGGAAGATGAGCGGCACCACGTAGTACGCGAGGCCCATGAACGCCAGCGACGTGCCACCGACCACGGTCACGTGGAAGTGACCAGGGATGCGCAGCGTGTTGTGCGCCATGATGTTGATCTGCTCGGTACCGAGCGTGACCCCGGTGATGCCGCCCAGGAAGCCGAAGATCACCAGCGACAGGAACATCGCCGAGAAGCCCGGGTTCTTCCACGGCGCCTTGACCAGCCAGCCGAACAGCCCCTTGGTGTAGCCCTTCTTGCGCTGCGCAACCTCGATCGACGCCGGCACGGTGAAGCCATGGATCATCGAGGCCAGGACGGCGAGGTACATCGCGTACGAGGTGTTCCAGATCTTCCAGCCGGCGTTCACGCCCGGGTCGACGAGCAGGTGGTGCGCCGACGCGAGGTTGATGAAAAGGATGTAGAGCACGAACGCACCGCGGCAGACCGCCTGGTTGAGCGGCTTGGCGCCCACGGTGAGCGCGCCGAGGAGGTACCAGCACGAGACCATCGCGCAGACGTTGACCTGCTGCGACTGGTGGCCGAGGCCCCACCAGATCAGCCGGTACCAGCCGGGATCGAGCGGCCCGATCCAGCCGAGCGAGGACAAGAGGGTCGGGATCATCACGATCGCGCCGTGCAGCAGCGTGACCACCGCGATGATCGCGGCGGCGGTCGCGCCGAACACCACCAGCGGCACCGAGCCCACGTAGGTCTTGTCGCGCTTGGCGATGTAGAGCGTGGCGAAGAAGATGCCGACGCCGGTGAGCGTGCCGACCGCGACCAGGATGATGCCCAGGTAGAAGACCGGGTGCGCCATGAGCGGGATGTACGACGTCATGAGCACGTCGGCTTTGCCCGCCAGGACGATGTAGTCGACCATGAGCGCACCGGTCAGCATGGTCCCGAACGCGACCCAGGCGAGCCGCGGCGCCGCCAGCCGCGAGTTCAGCAGTGTGGTGCAAGCGAAGTACAGGATCGCCACCTCCATGAACAGGATCCAGAAGATCAGCATGTTGAGGCCGTGCAGCGTCAGGATCCGGTAGTAGTAGGTCGCCGACAGCAGGTGCACCGACGGCCAGCGGGTCAGGCCGAGCAGGATGGCGGCGATGCCGCCGACGAGCAGGAAGACCACCGCGAAGACCGCGTTGGTGCGGATGAGCTTCTCGGCGTCGAGGCAGACCGGCAGCGCGGTGGTGTCGCAGGTGCGCACCTTGCCGCCGTGGTTGCCCTTCGGCGCCGCGGCGGCGACCGCCGCTTCGGTCGCCGGGATGCCCGCCGCGGGCAGACCTGCGGTGATGTTGGCCATGGCGTTCTCCTCACTCCACGATGATCTTGCCGGTCATCGTGTGGTGCCCGATGCCGCAGAACTCGTTGCAGATCACGCTGAACGTGCCCGTCGACGTGGGCGTGATCGTGATGACGTGGTCGTAGCCGGGCAGGATCTGGAAGTTCATGTTGAGCGGCTGCAGCGAGAAGCCGTGCTGCAGATCCGTCGAGGAGATATGCAGCCGGTAGGTCTGGTCCTTCTTGAGCTTGAGGATCGGGTACCAGCGCCACATGGACGCGACCAGGTAGGCGTCCGAGCCCGGCGCCGGCTCGACGATGGGCGTGTAGTTCTCCTCGCCGACCTTGTTGGCGGCGATGAAGCGCATGGTCCGCTCGACGAACGCCGCCGGCGTGACCGAGTAGGCCTCGCCGGTCGAGTTCTGCTTGCCGCGAAAGTGCCAGTACGGCATCGCGATGGCCATGACCAGGCACCAGGCCAGCGCCAGACCGATCCACAGGCGCTCGGCGCCGGTGGGCGGCTGGAACCAGTCGCGCGGCGGCGGATGGATACTCATCGGTGGCCTCCCGTCTCGCTCACGGCAGCTGCGCCGGCGCCAGGGTGGTCAGCTCCCACCAGCCCCACGCGGTGTAGGAGAGGAAGGGAATGAGCACGCCCAGGGCCAGCAGCAGCCACGGGTTGTCCATCAGCCGTTGGAACGGATGTTTTCGCTCGTCGTCCATGCGCTGACTCCTTGTGCGTGACGGGCGCGGCTCCGCCAGGCGGCGCCGCAGATCCAGAGGAAGAGCAACCCGCCGGTCACGGCCACGAGCCCGCCGGCGCCCATGATGCCCAGACCGAGCGTCTCGTCCGCGGTGCGGGCCGCCTGCTCGACGCCGTACTGCTTGCGGCCCATGCCGTGCGCGCCAGCGAGCGTGAAGCCGAGCGCGAAGATCGCCTGGCCGGCGCCGAACACGAGCGGCTGCCAGCGCGACCAGCGCCGGTGGCGGTCGCTGGCGAGTGGCAGGCCGACCGCGGCGAGCAACGGATAGCACACGCCCATGTAGGCGACGGTGACCGCGCCGATCGAGGCGTGGTAGTGCCCGGGCACCACCGTGTTCGAGCCGTGGATGAACGCGCCGACGACGAAGCCGGTGACGGTGAGCCCGGCGCTGGCGAGGAAGACCAGCACCTCGGGCTCGCGCCAGAGACCCGGGCGGGTCGCGCGCGCCCGCCACAGCGCGCGCGCGCAGACGACCAGGAACACCAGGACGACCGGGAAGATGCCGAGCTGCATCAGCCGCGTGAAGCCGACGCGCGCACCCACGCCGGCGAGCGGCGGCGCGAGCAGCGTCGGCGCCGCCAGCAGCGTGAACAGGATCGCAGCGGCGCGGCGCGACAGCGGCGCGCGACCGAGCACGCGCGCAAGCAGGATGAGCCAGACCGAGAGCATGCCGGCGACCGACGCGAACTGCAGCACGTGGCCGCCGCCCCACGCGATCGACTCGAGCCGCGCAGGCGCCGGCAGGCCGGCGGCCGTCGCCGCCAGCGATGCCGCGAACGTGGTGAGCGCGATGAGCACGAGCGCCGCGGCGGTGCGCAGGCCGGCGCGCGCCGCGGGTGGGATGGCGAGCACGCCCTCGGCCGCGGCGTCCTCGTGTCCAGGCAGCAGCCGTCGGTCGGTGAACGCGAGCAGCAGCGCGAGCGCAAGCACGAGCAGGCCGGTGTGGAACGGCGCCGTGTCGATGGCGGGCACGTAGTTGGCGAGCACCGGCAGCGCATCGGGCACGCCGGCGCCGACGAGCAGCAGCACGACGCCCAGGATGGCCACGCGCGGCGCTTGCGCGGCGGCCAGGCGGGTGGGCGTGCGCCGCGGGATCAAGTAGAAGAGCGCCGCGAGCAGCGCATAGAACCAGACGATCAGCGACAGGTCGACGTGGACGACCAGGCAGCGCTTGAAGAAGCCCGGGTCGGTGACCAGGCGATCGAGCGGCGGCGTCCGGGCGACGACGATCAAGATCGACAGCGCGCCCGCCAGCACCAGGCTGCCGATGGCGACGCCCAGCCAGCGGCGCACGATCATCGCGTCTCGAGGCGGGCTCGGCGGCATGCCGGACGACAAGAGCAACGAGCGTGCCTGCGCGCCGCCAACGCGGCCTGGTGCGCTCCTTGCTCACACCCGGCAGATGCCCTCGTTCGCCGCGGACCTGCTCAGCCTCACGAAGCCGCGCGTCACCGCGCTGGTAGTGGCGACCGCGGCGGCGGGTCTCGCGCTCGCGCCGCAGGCGGTACCCGCCGCGACCACCGCGCTCGTGCTCACAGGCGTGGCGCTCATGGTCGGTGCCGCCAACACGCTCAACTGCTGGATGGAGCGCGACTCCGACCGGCTCATGACGCGCACGTGCGCGCGCCCGTTGCCCGCGAGGCGGCTCGCGCCGGGTACCGCGCTCGCCACCGGCGCCGCGCTCATGCTGGGCTCGCTCGCGCTCCTCGGGCAAACGACCAACCCGACGACGACGCTGCTCACACTGCTGGCGCTGGTGATCTACGTCGGCGCCTACACGCCGCTCAAGCGCCGGAGCCCGGCCGCGCTGCTCGTGGGCGCAGTGCCAGGTGCGCTGCCGCCGCTCATCGGCTGGACCGCCGCGACCGGGCGTGTCTCCGCCGGTGGATTGGCCCTGTTCGGCCTGCTGTTCGTGTGGCAGCTGCCGCACTTCCTCGCCATCGCGCTGCGCCACCAGGAGGAGTACGCGCGCGCGGGGTTGCGCGTGCTCCCGGTCGTCCACGGCGCCCGGCGCGCGCGGCGGAGCGCGGCGCTGTGGGCGCTTGCGCTGCTGCCTGCCTCGCTGGCACCGGCGCTGGTGGTCCCGGTTGGGACCGGCTACGTCGTGACCGCCGCCGGGCTGGGCGCGGCGTTCGCGGCGCTCGCCCTGGCGGGCCTGCGCCGCGAGGTCGGCCCACGCTGGGCCGGACGGCTGTTCGTGGCCTCGATTGCCCACCTCACCCTGCTGTCCCTGGCGGTGTTCCTCGCGAGCCGTTGATCCGCTGATCCGGCTTTCGCGAAGACCTTGCGGAGCGGCGGTCGTGTCCGGCAATCCCTGCGGGCTGCCCCGCGAACTTGATCAGGATCCAGTTTCCACGCGAGCACGGCCGATTCCATGGGTTGTAGCCGCTCGAGGCCGCGCCGCCGCGCGCATGGAGGCATACCCTGCCCGCTGGAACGCTCCTTGCTTCGTTCGAGCTCATGTCCGAAGGCGAAAAGATTGCGGCGCGCCCCCTCATCTACTCCTGCTCGGGCTGCTCGAGCGCGGCGCAGATGACCAACTACCTGGCGCTGCAGCTGCACCGGCGCGGCCTGGCGGAGATGTCCTGTATCGCGGGCGTGGGCGGCGATGTGCCCGCGCTGGTGCGCACCGCACGCCAGGGCCGGCCGATCATCGCGCTCGACGGCTGCCCGCTACACTGCGTGCTCGCCTGCCTCGGCCGTCAGGGCATCCGCCCCGAGCGGCACTACACGCTCACCGAGCTGGGTGTGCGCAAGCGACCGCGCGACGACTTCGATCTCGCCGAGGCCGAGGCCCTGCTCCCCCGCCTGGAGGCCGACGTCGAGGAGCTGCTGGCCTGCAGCTCGCGCCACTGAGCTCCCCGGAGCCGGTCGGCACGCCGTGTGCTTCGCTGGCGAGCCGAAAGGGAGACACGATGAGATCTTCGACGGTTCGACTGCTTCTGGCCTTCTGCTCCACTACCTGGCTCGGCCTCGCCTGCTCCAACAACGGTGGCGACGGCGGCGGTGGTACCTCGGGTATCCCTCCGCTGGCTTCGGCGACCGCAAGCGGCAGCGTGGCCGCGAATCCCGCGGCGCAGGCCAAGGAGATCTTCGCGCTGCGCTGCACCCCTTGCCATGGCCCTGAGGGCCGCGGCGATGGCGCCGCTTCCGCGTCGCTCACGCCCAAGCCGCGCAACTTCCACGATCCCGAGTGGCAGAAGCAGTCCAGCGACGAGCACCTCGCGAAGATCATCCAGTACGGCGGCGCGGCCGTCGGCAAGAGCGCGGCGATGCCGGCCAACCCCGATCTCGGTGACAAGCCCGAGGTGGTGGCCGCGCTCAGGGACCATATCCGCGCCATGGGCCGCTGAGCCGCCGCGACAGCAGCACGAGCACGAGCCCCCCGCACCCAAGTAGGTCGCGAATGCCCAGCCGGCGGCCGCCTCCGTTCCAGCCATGATCGCGTGTGCCAGCGCGAGCCCAAACGCCACGAACGACCCATGGTGTAACCGACGCCACCAGCGGGCGCCGAGCCGCGCGCGCAACGCGAAGGTGACGTGCACGCCCAGTGCGACGTCGGCGCCCAGCACCCCGAGCGCCACGGTGGCGGGCCGGTACGGCGCGGTGAACGGTACGAGCACGTCCAGGACGTCGAGGCGCACCGCCTGATCGGCGAGCAGCCGGAGCGCGTGCATCCCGACCCGACGAGCAGACCCCGAGGAGCGGCCTACGCATCGAGGCCGCCCGCGTCGTCGCCGTCGCCGTCGTCGGCGTCACGGCCGTCTTCGGCCTGCGCGACCTCGAGGTCGCCGATGACCTCTCGAGGTCACAGGCCCGGTCGACGAGCTAGCGACCACCGCGCCGCGCGGCCGCGCGCGCCCCGGCTCCGCCCTCCAGGTGGCATGGCACTGGCAATGATCACCGAAATGGCCAATGCGCAGTGCATCGTCAGTTGCGCCTCGTGTCCGGTCGGCGTGGCCGCGCAAGTCTCGCAAGGTGGCCGGTGTCCACTCGTGGATCGCAAGTGGAAGCGCGGCGCGGTCATTCATGTCGAGGGCGAGGCCGCCGAGCAGGTGAGGTTCCTCAAGCGCGGCACCGTGGTGCTGACGCGCGCCGGCGCTGGCGACGGCTCACCCGGGCGGGCGCGCGCGCTCCGCCAGGTCGGCCACTTCATCGGCCTCGAGGCCCTGGTGCGGAACACCTACCTGGACTCGGCGCGCGCGGTCTCGGACGCGGTCCTGTGCGGCGCGCCGCGGGCCTTCATGGACATCTGGCTGGGCGGGCACGGCTCGCCCCTGCGCATGGCCTTCGAGCAGGTGCTGCGCGCCGAGTGCGACGATCTGCCCACCCCGAGTGCCCCCGACGGCCGCGCGGTGCAGCGGGTGGCGCGCTGGATCCTGAACGAGCGCAGCGAGCGCATCGAGACCCCGGTGCCGCGCCGGGTCACCGCCGGCCTGCTCGGCATGGTGCCCGAGACCTTCTCGCGCGCGCTCGCCCGGCTGACCGCGCTCGGCGCCATCGACGTCACGCGCACCGCGGTGTCGGTGCGCGACGTGGCGGTGCTGCAGGCGGTGGACGGGGGCGAGCTCGGGGCGTGACGACGCGGCGCGCGCCGCGTGCCTGCGCGCGCCTCGCGCCGCGCTAGCCTGGAACGCGCGCCCCGACGCGCGCCGCGCCGTAGCGCGCCACGAGGTCGTCGCCGAGTGCCTCGAGATCGCAGGTCCAGACGCTGCGCCGGGTCTCGAGTATGGCGCCCGCCTCGTCGAGGGCCTCCACGGCCTCGGGCGACAGCAGGCGCGCCGCCATCGGGTAGAGCACCTGGTTCTCCTTGCCGATGTGCGGCACGAGCACGCGCGCGTGCCCCACGACGAGCTCGGCGAGCAGCGCGAGCTCGGTGGGGTTGAACGGGTCCTCGCCCTTGGCCAGCGCGCCCAGCGCCCGGACGTGACCGCGGCCGAGATCGTGCTCGCGAAGCATGCAACCGATAGGACCGGTGTCGCGCGGGAAGCCGCCCCGGACCATCACCTCGAAGAGCAGATCCTCTTCCTTGGCGTGGTGCCAGCCATCCACGTACTCGCGAAGGAATTGCACGAATCTGGCGAGCGTCGGGCGCGCCTCCGGATCTTCTTGCGCGTGCATCGCGGCGAAGTCGGTGAACGCCACCATGACGGCGAGGATCCGATCGTGTTCGGCGACCAGCACTTTCAGGAGCTTGCTCATCGTGGCCCTTTCTTGAAGTCACCTTGCGCACGCAACAATCACGCCACCCGGGCCAGCGCCCGCGGCCACATCGCTGCCAGGCGCGCGCTCTCGCGCTCGACCGCCACCGCGAGCGACGCGAGGTTCTCGCCCGGATACGCCGGATCGCGCACCAGCTCGCGATAGTGCGCGAGGCCTTGCTCGAGGTTGGCCCGAAAGCTCGCCAGCCCCGCAACGCCCGCGGTATCGCCCGCCGGCAGCGCGAGCAACCGGCGCTCGAGCTGGTCCACGTACATGACCAGCTCCGCGGCGAACAGGTGCGGCCGATCTGCCGGCACCAGCGACGCGCCGCGGCCGTACACATGATCGACCATCTCGCGCAGGCTGTACTCGCGGTCGAAGTGCGCGAGGTTCGGTCCAGGGCACACCGCCACCGGCAGGTCGGCCTTGCCGAGGCCGAGATCGATGAGCGCGCCGTTGCCGAGGTGGTGACAGATGCACGCCTTGGCGTAGACCTCGCGCACGTCGGCGGGCGCCTCGTCGAAGCGCGGCGGCTCGTCGACGCCCAGGGCGGTGAGCCGGGCGCGCATGTAGCGGGTCGACGCCGTGCAGATCGGCTCGCTGCCGAGCGTCGTGTTGGTGGCAAGGTAGCCGCGCGGGCAGCTCGAGCCGGGCTCGCCGTCCTCGATGCGTTGGTGCATCCAGCGCTCGGAGCTGGAGCCGCGGAGGTTGTTGAACGGCACGCCCAGCGGCGAGGCGTCGCTGACGTAGAGGTCGTCGGGGCCGGCGGCCGCGAGCCGCTGCCGGGTCGCAGGGTCGAGCGCGGTCGCCTCGGGCACGAGCAGGAACGGGCTGGCCCAGCCGGTCGCATCGGCGCCGTAGCGCTCGCGCAGGCGCCGCGTCTCGCCGTGGGTGCCGATGCCACCCTGGACGGTGATGCGCATCGGCCGCGGCTCGCCCACGAAGCTCAGGCCGCGCCGCTCGTAGGCCAGGCGGATCGTCGGCGCCAGCGTCTCGTGCAGGTCGCGCGCGGCGCGGATCTCGTCGAGGATCGGCCCGAGCAGGTGGCCGTCGGTGGCGAAGGCGTGGCCGCCGCAGTTCAGCCCCGACTCGATGCGCAGCTCCTTGACCTCGAGGCCCTTCTTGGCGAGCAGGCGCGCCTGCACCGACGCCGACCTGAAGTCGGAGACCTTGAGGATGAGGCCCTTGCCGATGTGGCCGCTGGCGTCGCGGTAGAACGCGGGGAAGCGCTCGAGCAGCCCGAAGAGCGTGGGATTGAGCCCGGCCGACAGCACGAGATCCGCGTCGAAGCGCGACCCGGCGAAGCCGCGCAGCGCCGCCTTGGCGTCGGCGTGATCGGGGCCGAGCGGCTGCCCGTCGGGGCCGAGGCGCGCCCGGTCCACCTTCGTCATGATGTTCACGTCCGCGCTGCCGGGCACGATGGCCGCGGTGAGCGCGGCGGCGACGCTCTCGCGCTCGGCGCCCGCCGGCAGCGCGAGGAAGTCGAGGTAGGCGCGACGCAGCGGCGCGTCCTCGGGGAGGAGCTCGAAGTAGCGGGTCTTGTCGTTGCCAGGCGCAAACGGCAGGGCGCGCAGCACCTCGAGCTGCTCGATGAGGAGCTCGCCGACGAGATCCAGGTAGGCGGTGATGCGCTGCGCGCGCGCGTCGGGGGCGGCGGCGCGGATCGGCTCGTAGCGCCGGCCGGTGCGCTGGCAGTGGTGCTGGCGGATGCGCTCGATGAGCGCGTCGTCGACCAGCGACATCACCGACGAGATGCCGAAGCGCGCGACGCGCAGCGGGGTGTCGATGGTGAAGCCGGTGCCCATGACGGGGATATGGAAGGTGTGGGGGCTGTAGCGCATGCGCGCAGTATCCGGGCGCCACCGTCAGCTTCACGCCACACGCCCGTCACAGATCGGTCGGTCATGATGGCGGTCAAGTGGCGCGGCGACAGGCTCGCCCCCCTCTCGATCGTCGCAGCCATCGCCCTGCCCGCGTGCAAGTCCGAGCCGAAGTCTGGTGCGGCCCCGGCGCCCGCCGTCGAGCACGCCCACGCGGCTTCGGCCGCACCCGCCGAGCTTCCGCCCGGCACGAACCCGGTGCAGCTCGAGATGCGCGTGCTGCACGAGGCCACCCGTGACTGGGTCACGGCCGTCGCCAACAACACGCTCGAGGCCATCCCCGCGAGCATCGAGAAGATCCACCACGCGCGCGGCGTCACCGAGCAGGCGCTCGAGAAGGGCGAGTACAAGCCGCCGAAGAACCCGGACGCGCTCGAGGACTTCAAGCGGCAGGACGAGGCGTTCCACGGCGAGCTGGCGAAGCTGCGGCAGGCCTCGCAGGCCAAGGATCTACCGGGGACCACCCGGCAGCTGGGTGCGGTCCTCGACGGCTGCACCAGCTGTCACACCAAGTACCGCTTCTGACGACCGGCATCGCGCTCACCGCCCCGGGGCGTCACTCGACGACGGGCAGCCGCACCGCGCCGCAGCTGGTGTCCTCGCGCTCGCCGGTGTCCGGAAAGAAGTCGAGCGGCGCGGGCGTGACGCCGAGGAGCGCGCACTCGGCCTCGACGAGACGAGCGCACCAGCCGAGCGCGGGACCGTACACGGGGTCCGCCTTCACCGAGGGCTGGCCCGCCACGACGTGGGGGAACCGGCCCAGGTGGTCGGCCAGGAACTTGCGGCGCGCGTCCTCCACGATCTCGCAGCCCTCGGCGTCGCGCGCCTCGGTGAGCACGTGCTGCTTGAACAGCAGCGTCGCGTAGAACTCCAGCTCGACGGCCAGGTGGTCGAGCATCTCGTGGACCTGCTCGTCGTCGAGGATCAGGCCGAAGGCCAGGTAGAAGCCGGAGACGTCGGCGAGATCGTGACCCTTGCCGAGGCCGCGCATGCGCCCGTGCTCGGTCTCGTACAGCGAGACGCGGCCCTTGCCGCGGTCGAACAGCTCGATGTACGTGCCTTGCAACTCCTCGAGGCCGCGCGGGAGTGCGGCGATCATCGGCCCAACACCCTCGTGGCCCTCGAGGTGTTCGCGCAGCGCCGCGAGCGTCTCGCCCTGCTCCACATCGGGATAGCCGCTGGCCAGCGACGCGAGCGCGAACTCGCGCGCGCGCGCGGCCAGCCCCGGCCCGGGCGCGGCCGTCATCACTGCACCCTCAGCGGCAGCCACGCCATCGTAACGCTCTTGCGCGAGCCGACCTCGCCCTTGCCGCCCTGCCACGCGGCGAAGGCCACGTACGCGGGGCCGCCCACCTGGAGCACCGAGCCACCCTCGACGACGAGCGGGCGCGTGATCACGAGCGCCCAGGTGCCGTCCCGCCACGCGCCCCGCGCCGCGCCGCTGTGCCCTTCCTGGACCGCGGAGGTCGAGAACCCCTCGGCGATGACCTCATCGACGCCGGTCTTGACGTACGATTGCGGATTGCCCGCGGCCCGGCCCGGCGAGAAGCTCTCCTTCTCGACATCGGTGCCACCCGGGGCGTCCTTGAAGTCCATCGGGTACATGTCGATCGAGAGGTTGGGATAGAGGGCCAGCATCTCCGGCTTGCCCTGCTCGGCGTCGCGCTGGTACTGCGCGCGCCAGTGGAAGATGTGCACGGGCAGATCCTTCGCGCCCATCATGACCGGCGTGCTGGGGCCGTCCTTGACCGGGAACTCGATCGCGAGCGCGTCGGAGAACTCGCCCAGCCGGCCCGCCTCGCTCTTCTCGGCATCCTTCCAGACCAGCCGGAACGCGATCGTCTTGCCGTCGTGCACCGCCTGCACGGCCACGAGCTCGGTGGTGGTGGTCTCCGGCCTCGGCGTGACCATCGGCTGCGCGACCAGCGAGATCGCGCCGCGCGGCACGTTCCTCCAGTAGGCCGCGTCGGGGTCGGGCTTGCCGAGGTCGGCGCTCACGCGCTGGACCACCAGCTCGCTGATCGGCGTGGGTGGCGGCTCGACGATGGGCGCGGTCGGCCGGGTCGGGCCCGAGCACGCGCTGCTCGCGCAGGCGATGGCGGTGACGGCGAGCCATCCGGGCAGGCCGCTGCGGTTCATCCAGATGCTACTCGTCATGGCGACGTCTCCGGGCATGGGTATCAGGTCACGGGGTGTTGTTGCGCACGGCGCCGAGCTTCGGGTCGAACGCGGCGCGCTCGTGCAGCGGCTCGGTGACCGGCACGCGCACCAGCAAGCCACCCTTGTCGTCGTAGGCGGACGCCTCGCCCGCCCGCACCTCGAAGCGGTGGATGATCCGGTCGGTGCTGCCCATGAGGCACATGAGGCCCACCGCGCGCGGATCCTTGGGCAGCTCGCGGTAGCGCGCGATGGCGTCGTGGACGCGCGGGCCGAACATCTGCACCAGGTAGTCGCGGTCGGCGTGGATGGGCGGTATGTAGTAGATGTTGGGCTCGAGGCCGAGCTGCGGGTAGTACGGCAGCGCCAGCTGCTTCTCGTGGACCAGGAAGTCCACCGGGTTATCCTTGCGCGCCAACGCGGGCGGACTGATGAAGCCCATCACGCGAATTTTGCCGATGCAGTTCACCACGCACTGCGGCTGGATGCCCTGCTCGACCGCGGGATAGCAGCCGATGCACTTCTCGCTGGTGCGCGTGTACGGGTTGTACATGGACTTCTTGTAGGGGCACGCGCGCACGCACTCGCCGTAGCCCTTGCAGCGCGACTGATCGATGAGGACGATGCCGTCCTCGTCGCGCTTGTAGATGGCCTTGCGCGGGCACGCGGCCAGGCACGCCGGGTAGGTGCAGTGCGCGCAGGTGCGCGGCAGGTAGAAGAACCACTTGTCGTGGGGCAGCTGCGCCATGTGCGCCCCGCCGTCGAGGTTGCCGCCGGCGCAGTCGTCCTCGCCGACGTTCGGGTACATCCAGTCCTCGTCGGTGGGGTTGTAGTGCAGCACGCGTTCGGTCGGCGGCGCGGCCTCGATGAGCGTCTTGCCCAGGTACTCGCCCTTGGCGCTCCACTCCTGCCGGCCGAGCTTCTCGAGGATGCGCAGATCCCACGCGAGCGGATAGCCGCCCCAGGGCTTGGTCTCGACGTTGTTCCAGAACATGTACTCCTGGCCCTTGCCACTCGTCCACGTGGTCTTGCAGGCGAGGGTGCACGTCTGGCACGCGATGCATTTGTTGAGATCGAAGACGATCGCCCACTGGCGCTTCGGCCGGTGCTCGTCGTACGGGTACTCGATCTCGCGCCCGATCTGCCAGTTCTTCACCTTGGACATGGGACTCCTCACTTCACCTGGGCGAACTGGCCCTTGAGGTACTGCAGCATCGCAGCGCTCTCGTAGCTGGGCCGGAAGCCCAGCGCGGCGGGGCGCCACAGCCCCACCCCACCGATGGCCCCGTCCTCGGCCTTGGTCACCTTGACGAAGGCCTCGCGCGGCGCGCCCACCGGACAATGCACGTCGGCCAGGAAGCCCTTCATGAGCTGCTGGCCGTACATGTCCTTGTGCACCAGCGTCTCGGTCATGAGCGTCGGCTTCAGCCAGGCGCGCGTGGCCGACTGGTGCGAGCCGAAGCGGTACATCGCCTGGTAGTTGGTCTCGGGGTTCTTGGCGAGCCCGTCGGGGCGGGTCGCCTGGCCTTTCACGCTGCCGTAGGTGGCGCCGTACATGTTGTGCCAGGTGCGCGCCACGCCGCGCGGCGTGCCCGGGTAGTAGCGGACGCGCAGCATCAGGCGCGCGACCTTGTACGCCTCGGTGCCGGCGACGAAGCCGCGGAACGGGCGGTCCTCGGGATCGGCGTCGACGTACGCGTAGTCACCGTCCTCGAGCCCGAGCTCCCGGGCGTCGACCGGGTGGATGTCCATGTACCCCTCGGTCACGCTGGGCAGCCGCTTGTCGTGCCGGTAGACGTCGCCGAACGGGCCGAACAGCACGCCGGTGAAGTCGGTGTCGACCGGCGTGGTGTGGGCGCCGTGTCGGTACTTGGGCGTGTGGTAGATGTGACGGAACCCCTGGGCCATGAGCGGGTGCCGGGTCGCCATCATCTGCGCGACGGTGAGCATCACGTGGCGCACCTGCCGGGTCTCGGTGGACAGGTCGTCGCGTCGGAGCCCGTAATCCTCGGGCTGCTTGGGCCGAAGCGCCGGGTGCGGCGCGGCGACGATTACGTTGGGCTCGTGGAAGGTCGAGTCGATCGGCTCGCGGTGCACGACCAGGTTCTCGCCGCTGTCGAGGAACTCCTGCTCGAAGCGGTAGAACTCGAGCCGCCCCGACTTGGTGTGCCAGGGCTGCTCGCCCTTGGCCTGCTCGTACGAGGACAGCCGGGGATACGTGCGCACGTTGACCAGCGCCGGGATGCCCTCCTGCGCGAGCCGGTGGAGCTCGGACACCTGGTAGCCCTTGAGCGAGAACGAGGCGTCGACGATGCGCTGCAGGTAGGCCTCGACGTTGTTGTCGTCGACGAACTTCCAGCCCTCGGCGAAGCGCGGCTCGTCGAAGACCTCGGCGAGCGCTTTGCCGACGCCCGCGATGATGTCGACGTCGCCCCGGGTGTCGAACACGCGCTTGAGCGGCGACTTGGGGAAGATCTGCACGAACGGGTTCGTGCAGCTCGCGGTCATGTCGATGTGCCGGAACTCGGCCCACGAGTCCGCCGCGAACACCAGGTCGGCGTATTCGCACGAGCCCGTCCACCACCAGTCGGCGAACGCGATGAACTCGATCTTGGGCAGCGTGTTGTTGACGACGTCGTAGTGCCACTTGACGTTGCCGATGACCGAGTTGCTGTTGTTCAGCCACATGGCCTTGGTCGGCGTCGGCAGGTGGCCCTTGCCGGTGAACAGATGGGGGCCCTGGCGCAGCGGCCTGTCGCCGTAGTTGAAGTAGTGCAGCGACTCGTAGTGGGAGTACTTCTTGAGCGCGACCGGGCCCTTGGGGTCGAGCTGGAGGTTGAACGGATCCTCGGCCACGTACGTCGGCATGCCGCCGAAGATGGCGGCGCGGTAGTTGCCCGCGTAGCTGCCCACGTTGCCACCGGGGAAACCGAGGTTGCGGGTGATCGCGGCCACCAGCAGGATCGCGCGATCCTTGAGATCGGCGTTGAAGAACTGGTTCGGACCCATGCCGGTGGCAAAGGTGGTCTTCTCGGGGTTCTGGGCGATCTGCCGGGCCAGCGACTCGATGGCGGCCGCCGGCGCCCCGGTGATCTCGGACACCTGCGCCGGGGTCATGTTGTCGTCGAGGTACTGGGTCAGCAGCGAGAAGTGCGTGCGCACCTCGACGTCGGTGCCATCCTTCAGCTTGACCGTGCGCCCGACCCTCAGGTCTGGGCGCTTCACCTTGGCGCGGGGGCCGACCTCGTGCCGGGTGACGGCGGTCAGCTTACCGGTGCGCTCGTCGACGACGACGTAGGTCCCCAGATCGGGCAGGAGCGCCTCGGGCGCGAGCTGTTGCTTGTGGCCCAGCGCCGGCGGTGTCTTGCTGCCCTGCTTCACCACGGTCAGGCCGGCGATCGGCCTCGCCACGAAGCCGCGAAGCTCGGTGGGATGGAGATCCTCGGGGCGGAGCGGCGCCAGGCTGTCCATGCGGACCAGGAATGGCAGGTCGGTGTTGGTCCTGACCCAGGCGTCGTCGTAGAGCTTCTTGCTGAGGATCACCTGCGCCAGGCCCAGGGCGAACGCCGGGTCGGTGCCCGGACGGATCACCACCACCTCGTCGGCCTTGGTGGCGGTCGCGCTGTACTCGACGGTGATCGCGACCACCTTGGTGCCCTTGAGTCTGGCCTCCGTGAGCCAGTGGCTGTCGGGCATCTTCGTGGTGATCCAGTTCATGCCCCAGACCAGGCACAGCTTCGAGTGCTCGACGGTGAAGAGATCGAAGTCATTGGTCTGCGACCCGGTCACCATGGGGTGCCCGGGTGGCAGGTCGGTGTGCCAGGAGTAGCTGTCCCAGCCGCGGGCGCCGATCGCCTCGTCCGGACCGACGCCCCGGATCTTGGCGTCGGCCAGCGCCATCTGGTTGGCCAGGCGGTAGAGGCCGAAGATGCGCGTGGCGCCCAGGAACGCCATGCCCCCGCGGACCTTGACGGTCTGGGTGCCGGCGCTCTCGAGCGCCTCGATCATCGCCGGATCGTAGCCCTGGGCCTCGAGCCGCTTCTTGCCGTCCTCGCCGGAGTACTGGCGCGAGATGTTGGCTAGCGCCAGGGCCGCGTACCGGAACGAATCGTCCCACCCGAGCCGCAGCCAGGTGTCCTTGCCGCGCTGGAAGTACTTGGGATCAGGGCTGCCGGTGGTCGCATCGCGCGGGAACCCCGCGTCGGCCCAGTCCTTGAAGCCGCGCCGGATCATCGGCGCCTTCACGCGCCGGTCGCCGTAGATCCGCCGCACCAGCGCCAACCCTTTCTGGCACAGGCGCGGATCCCAGCGGTGTGACGAGCCGTTCCCGTAGAGATCCTTCGCCTTGCCGTAGCCGAAGGTGGGCCCGATGCGCACCAGCACGTTGTTCTTCACGTACGCGCGCAGCAGGCAGTTGTGCGTGTCGTTGGGCGCGCACAGGAACACGAAGGACGAGTCGGTCTTGAAGATGTCCCGGTAGGTGCGCTCCCATTCGCGGCTGGGATAGGCCGCGAGCGGGTTCTCGACCTGGGTGGGTTTGAGGAAGCGCAGCGGTGCCGCTTGGGCGCTCGCGGCGCCCAGCGCGGTGGCGCCGATCAGGCCCTTGAGGAAGAGCCGCCGACTGAACTGAGAGGAACCTGACATGATCGTCTCCGGGGCGAGATGGCGCGCTACGAAGGGCTCTCGACGAGCACAGGACGGGGTGAGACATCGCGGGCGGACAGCCAGGGAAAGCGGCGGCGCAGCCCTTGCTCGATGACGCTGTTCAGGCGCACGTCGCCGCCCGAGCCGAGGCTCCGGCAGCTGTAGTGGAGCACGCTCTCGGAGAGCCCGAGGAACTCGATCTCGACCGACGAATCGAACGCGCGCGCGGTGCGACGCAACGACTCGAGCCCGGCCTGCAGGTGCTCAGGAATCGGCCCGAAGCGCAGGCGGCTCTGGGGATGTACGTACAGGACATCGACACAGCGCGCGCCGCCGTGCCCGACGCTCTCGTGGCGAGCGTGGCGGACCGCGCCGGTCATGCCCAGCACCAGCCCCTCCACGGCCTCGCGCCAGTAGTCGCAAGTGCGAGGGTGTTGCGCCGCGGCGAGGCAGCCGTCGCGCTCCGTCCGGTAGGCCGGCTCCGCCTCGACACGCACCGCGCTACGCGCGGTGCACGGTGGACCCAGGAGCGGCAGCAGCTCGACCAGCTGCGCGAGCGGCAGGTCGAGGCCGTGGAAGCGCCGGAAGCCCTCGCCGAGCTTCATGCTGACGTCGAAGACGCGGCGCAGCGCCGCCTCGGGGGCGTGCGCGAGCGCGCGCGCCAGGAGCACGTCCTCGGGCTCGACTTCGTCGCTCTCGGGGAGGGTGGCGCGCAGGGCCGCACGGCGCGCGGAGCTCCAGCGCTGGGCCAGGTCGATGGCAGCCTCGGTCACTGGCACGATGGGCAAGCAAGGTCTGCGCCGTTTCACGTGCCCGTGGATCGAGGGTCTGGACGATCGGAAGCCCGCAATTGTCGCGGCCCCGTCCGGCAACACAGAAATTCCTGCGCGCTTCTGACGAAGCGTGACGCCGATCAAGGCTTCTCTTGGGCGGCATCGCGCGTGCATTTCGCGCCGTCTCGTGACCCCCTCACTCCACGACTCGTGCGGACGCCTGGTACGTGCGCTGCGCGTCTCCGTCACCGACCGCTGCAACCTCCGCTGCCACTACTGCATGCCCGCGGATGCCGAGCGCTTCGATGATCCCCGTCAACTGCTGAGCTTCGACGACATCGTGCGCGTCGTGCGCGTCGCCTGCAGCCTCGGCATCGATCGGGTTCGCCTGACCGGCGGCGAGCCGTTGGTGCGCCCACACGTGACGACGCTCATCGCACGGCTCAAGGCCGAGACGCCGGTCGCCGAGGTGGCGATGACGACCAATGGCATGCTGCTTTCCCGCCACCTCGACGGGCTGGTCGCGGCCGGGCTGGACCGCCTCACCGTGAGCGTGGACTCACTGCGCCCCGAGCGCTTCCGGCGGATCACCCGGGTCGGCGCCCTCGACGAGGTCTGGCGCGGCGTCACCCTGGCGGCCCAGGCCGGGCTGCGCCCGCTCAAGATCAACGTCCTCGTGCTCGCCGGGACCAACGACGACGAGATCGACGCCTGGGTCGAGCTGTCCCGTCAGCACGACCTCGTGGTGCGCCTGCTGGAGCTGATGCCGATCGGCGAGGGCGCCGCGAATCCGGGCGGCGGGTACGTCGACCTCACCGAGGTGCGGCGCCGGCTGGTGCGTGACCACGGCCTGCAGGCGGTCGACGGGCCCGGTGGAAACGGACCCGCGCGCTACTGGAAGGTCCCGGGCGCGGCCGGCACCCTCGGCTTCATCACGCCCATCTCGGAGCACTACTGCGCCTCGTGCAGCCGGTTTCGCCTGACCGCGCGGGGCGAGCTGCGCCCGTGTCTGGCGCATGACCAACAGGTGCCGCTGTTCGCCGCCATCCGCCACGGCGACGACGCCGCCATCCTGGCCGGGTTCCGGGCCGCAGCGGCGCAGAAGCCCGTGGGCCACGCCTGGCAGGCGGGCGCGACCACCCTCACCCAGATGTCGCGGCTGGGCGGATGAGCGAGGCTGGCACGCGGCTCGCATCACTGCCGACGATGCCATCGCGGGGGCGCATCATGATTGTCGGCGGGGACGCCCCGTCACGCACGGCGCTGAGTGACCTCCTGGTCGACGACGGGTTCGTTGTCGCCATCACCGAGGACGGCGGGCATGCGGCGCGCGCGGTCGAGGCGTTCGCGCCCGACGTGCTCATCGTCGACGCCGGCATGCCCGGCACGAGGCCGGCGCAGCTGGCGCAGGCGTTGCGCTCGCTGCCGGTGGTGCTGCTCACCGCCCACGAGAACTGGAGCCGCGGCGGCGCCGACCTGGATGATGGCCAGTGCATCCCGATCACCAAGCCCGTCAACGTCGGCGCGCTGGTCGTGCTGGTCGACGGCCTGCTCGCGCTCGCGCGTGCGCGGGTGCGCCCGCCCTGAGGGCTCAGACGTGCCCGAGCGCGTCGGGGATCTTCATCCAGACGGCGCGGCGGGCGGCCAGGAACGCGGCGACGACCGCGATGCCACCGAGGAAGCCCGCGGCGACGAGGTAGGTCGTGGGCACGTACGCAACCTCGAGCGTGATCGCCTCGGCGAGCAGGCCAGCCTTGTAGCTGATCCCGGCGCGCCCGATCAACCAGACCAGCGGCCCCAGGATCGCGACCCCGATCGCCACGGCCAGGGCCGCCAGGATTGCGGCCTCGCTGGTGAACAGCAGCACGACGTCGCGGCGCAGGAAGCCGAGGCTGCGCAGCGTGCCGATCTCGCGGACGCGCTCGCTGACCGCCTTCGCCATCGAGTTGAACACCGACATCCCCGCGACCACCACGACCACCAGCATCACGAAGTTGCGGAAGACGCCCAGCAGCTCGAGCCCGCGCGTGAAGATTGCGCCGACCGGGTGCTGCTGCCAGGGCACGACCTCGAGGGCGAGGCCGCGCCGCGCGGCCTCGGCACGCAGGCGCTGCGCGAAGGCTGGCGCGCGCGCGCGGTCGCGCAGCTTCACCGTGTAGCGGGTGACCGCCTGCGTGCCGGCGAGCCGCTGCGCCAGCGGCAGCGACATCGAGACGAAGCGCAGGTCGAGCCCCTTGAGCGCCACCTCGGTGATGCCGGCGATCTCGGGATCGACGGCGTTCAGCTGGCCCGACTGCGTCGCAGTGGACAGCTGCACACGTGACCGCTTGCAGGAGAACGGATGCTCGACGGCCACCGGGTGCCCGTCGGCGTCGTGGCGGCGCGCGCCCGGCTCGGCGCGGCAGTCGAGCATCCGGCCCAGCCCCTGGCCGACCAGGATCACGTCGGCGCCCGCCGAGGCGGCGAAGAGCGGCTTGCCCGCCTGCACGTCCCACGCCCAGGTCTCGCCGCGCATCGCCCGGCCCTCGGCGACGTCGTGGCCGCGCCCGACGAACACCGTGCTGGTCTTGCCGTTTGTGACCATGCCGGAGAGCTCGAGGAATCGCACCCGGGTCTCGACCTCGCCGCTCGCGGCCAGGTGCTCGTCCAGGAACGCCTGATCCTCGCTGCCGAGCACGTACGCCCAGGAGTCGCTCAGGCCCGCGTCGTGCGCCCCGCGGCGCTCGATGATGAGATCGCCGAGCATGCCGCGCACCCGGTAGACCTCGCCGTAGCGCTCGCGTAGGTCGCTGATGTAGCCCTCGAAGAGGCCGAGCGCGACGAAACCCGCGGTCATCGAGAGCAGCGCGGCGAGGCTGTGGCGCCAGTTCTTCGCCACGTTGCGCCAGGCCATGCGCAGGATCGCGCGCACCGGCTAGCGCACGACGTTGTTGACGTTGAAGATGCTGGCCGCGTGCGCCTCGAAGCGCGGCGCGCCGTACGAAATCTCGGTCCAGTCCTCGGAGGCGGCGTCCTGGATGGTCATCTTGCTGATGAAGTCGAACCCGACGCCGTCGATGGTGACCCGGTTGACGTAGGCGAAGCGCGCGGTCTTGAAGACCTTGCCGTCGCGGGTCAAGAACTCCGCCTTCACGCCCAGCCGGCGCTCCTGCGCGACCCAGTAGCGGATGCGGTCGTAGGTGACGTTGTCGCCGCGCGCCTCGAGCTCGAGCCGCCACGCCTTGGCGCCGTCGATCGTATCCACGCCCACGACCACGCCCTTGTAGTCGCGCGCGTAGTTCGTGCTCGCGAGGTCACCGTTCGCGGCGAGCCCCTGCAGGCGCTGGCGCGCCGAGATCGAGACCGGCTTGCGCAGGCCGGGCTTCACGAACCAGATGGTGCGATCGTTGAAGAGCATGACCTCGCCCTTGGTGCGGGGCGGCGAGAGCGACAGCACGTGGGCATCGTTGCCGCGCGCGCGCACCAGGAAGGTGCGCTCCGATCGCTCCTCCTCGTGGGCGACCACCTCGACGCTCCACGTGATGCCGTCCTTCACGCCGCCGCGCGCGCGATCGGCGCTCGCGAGCAGCACCTCGGCGGGCGGCTCGGCCGCTGGCGCCGGGTCGGCGCGGCCCACCGCAGCGCCCACCAGCACGCTGAGGACCCCGAGGACGACCAGCACGAAGGAAACGGAGCGCGCGGTGAGGAGACGAGCGGGATGCGACATGGGCACGGCCTTTCTGCTCAACCGGCGACGGCCGTGTTGAGCTCGACGATGTTCTTGCGCGCGCTGCGGCGCGTCGCGAGCCAGGTGGCCACGCCACAGAGCAGCAGCATGGCGGCGGCGAGGCCGGCGCACGCGGGCGCGTCGGGCGTGATCAGCAGCTGGATCGGGCGCGCCACGCCGGGCGGATGGAAGCGGATGTCGGCGACGTTCACCAGGCGGGCGACCACGAGCCCGAGCCCGAGCCCGGCGACCACGCCGAGGCCGGTGAGCACCAGACCCTCGCGCAGGAACAGCCCGGTCACCTGACCGCGGGTGAAGCCGAGCGATCGAAACGTCCCGATCTCCCGGGTCCGCTCCAGGATCGTCATGGTCATGGAGTTCAGCACCGACAGCACGACGACGGTGACGACGATGACGGCCATGACGCCCACCATCACGAGCAGGAAGCGCACCGTGCCCACGTAGTAGGGGTTCGCGTCCTCGTGGTCGTAGGCGTAGGCATCGATCGCCACGCCGCGGGCGGCGAGCGTCCGCTCGAGGCGCGCGGCGACGGCGCGCGCCCGCGTCGGATCGCGCAGGTACACCGCGATGTGGGTCACGCGCTCGGTGTCGTAGAGGCGCTGCAGCTGCTCGACCGAGGTGAGCAGGGCCGAGTCGTCGAAGGCCGCCTCGCCGGTCGAGTAGATCCCGACGACGTCGCCGTCGATGGCGGTGAAGCTACCGTCGAAGCTGGCGCCGGCGAGCTGGACGTTGGCGTCGCCGGCGATGCGCGCGGCGGCGTCGGCGGCGGCACAGTCGAGCGGCATGATCGGCCCCGGCGGCGGCAACTCGGCGAGCACGCGCGGCTTGCCGAGCTGCCGGGCGAGGCCCTCGGCGAGCATGATCGGGCCGGGCGCGTCGCCCGCCTCGGAGGTGCTGCGGCCGCGGATCGGCCGCGCCAGATCGGCGACCCACCTGCGCACCTCGGGATGGCGGCGGATGCGGCGTTCGAGCTCGAGGTCCACGCCGAGCGCGACGAAGGGCACGCTCTTGCAGCCGTTGCCGGCGAGCCCGGTGCCGTCCAGCGTGCGCCCCCAGAGCTCGACCTCGGGGTCGTGCGCGAGCGCGGCGGCGATCGCGCGCTGCGCCTCGACGTCGAGGCTGTAGACCTTTGGCTTGACCAGGCGCAGATCGAGCCCGTCCTCGGCGTAGACGGCGACGTGCCCCAGGTACTGCAGGTACACCGTGGCGGTGCGCAGGTAGCGCTCGACGCGGATGGCGTAGCCGGCGAGCAGCACCAGGCCAGCGTAGCCGAGCACGATCGCGAGCCAGGTCGCCAGGTTGCGCCGCCGGTTGCGCGTGAGGTTGCGCACCGCGAGCCGCCAGGCGCCGCTCACGCGCGCGTCCTCAAGGCACGAGCTTTCCGTCGTGGATGCGCACGGTGCGCACCACCCGCGACATCAGCTTCTCGTCGTGCGTGGAGAAGAAGAAGGTCACGCCGCGGCGCGCGTTCAGGCCGAGCATGAGATCGATGATCCGGTGCGTGGTGACTGAGTCCAGGCTCGCGGTCGGCTCGTCGGCGATCACGAGCAGCGGATCGCCGGCCAGGGTGCGCGCGATCGCCACCCGCTGCCGCTGCCCGCCAGACAGCTTGTCGGGGCGCTGGCGCGCATACTCGCGGATGCCCACCTCGTCGAGGGCGGTGAGCACGCGCTCGCGCCGCTCGCCCGCGGGGATGTTCGGGTTGATGAGCAGCGGCAGCTCCACGTTCTCGAAGACGTCGAGCACGGGACACAGGTTGAACGACTGGAAGATGAAGCCGATCCGCTGGTTGCGCAGGCGGCTCAGGGCGTCGTCGGAGAGGCGGGCGACGTCTTGCCCCTCGATCAGCACGGTCCCGCGGTCCGGGGAATCGAGCCCGCCGGCGAGGTTCAGCAGGGTGCTCTTGCCCGATCCGGAGGCGCCGACGAGGGCGGTGAACTCGCCGGCGTGGAGCTCGAGCGTGACCCCGCGCAGCGCGGGCACGCGCGTCTCGCCGAGCCGGTAGGTCTTCTCGACGTCGTGGAGCTCGACGATGGTGTTGGCCATTGGGTTCAGGTCACCAGCTGTGCTTGGCCGCGATCAGCAGCCCGCCCCGGACGAACCGGTCGAGCTCACCGTCACGCGGGCCGTGGACGCCGCTGAGCGAGAAGTAGAGGCTCAGCGAGCCGGACGCGAGCCATTCTCCGGTCAGCGACCCGCCGCCCGAGCCATCGCGCAGGCTCACCAGGTAGCGGGCGTGCAGCGTCAGCGCCTCGCTGCAGCCCAGCTCGGGCAGCAGCAGCGACGCGTACGCGTAGTCCTTGCCGACCAGCTCGAGGCCGGGCGCGAGGTACGGCAGGACCGTCGCGGGCGCGAGCGCCGCGCCCGCGCGGACCAGCGCGACCGCGCGCGCGACCTCGTCACCGTCCCAGCCGGCGTCGTGGTGGACGACCTCGGCGCGGAGATCGACGCCACCTTGCCAGGTGTAGCGCGCGCCCACGACGCCGAGCGTGAACAGCCGGTCGTCGTCCAGTTGGCGACGCGCCCAGGTGGGCCCGCTCGCCTCGAGCACGGGATACCAGGCGCGCGATCCGCGCGTGTGCACGACGTCGGCGTAGACCGAAACCGCGTCGGTGATCTGCCACATGCCGTACTCGCCGAACCAGGCGCGCGCCGCCTCGCCATCCCCCGCGGTGACGCCCACATAGGCGGCGCCGCTGATGGTCGCGTACTCGAGCTTGACCTGGCCTTTCGGCGTGAAGTCGTCGCCAGCGTTGAACGACGGCCCATCCGCTGCCGCGCGTGGCTCGAGCAGGAAGACCGCGCTCCAGCTCTTGCCCAGCGAGACGTTGGCGCGGAACAGGTGCTGGCCGTACCAGATCGTGAGCGGCGTGGTGTCGTACCCGGTCTGGTGGAACAGCCGGTTCGAGGGGCTCATGATCTCGGCGGGGCCCCACTGGAAGTTCTGCAGGCCGTACGCCAGGGTCAGCCGCTCCGACACATTCCACACGCCGTAGAGCTCGACGAGCTCGGCCGCGTAGGTCGAGGCGAGCGTGCCGCCGGCGCCAAGGTCGGCCCCGTTGGCCGTCCACGCGCCGGCGCCGACGAAGCGCGGGCGCAGCACGAGCGAGGCCGCGCCGAGATCCCAGCGCAGGCTCGGGCGCAACTCGACGGCCGCGATCGTGCTCGGGATGCGCAGCACCCGGTTGTCGGGGTTGGCATCGCTGGCGGCGACCAAGTAGCCCTGTGCGGCGGCGATCGCGTCGAGCGAGCCGAGGAAGGACACCTCGTCGGCTGCGGCGGAGCGGGCGACCAGCAGCGCGGCGCAGCACGCCAGCACGCGCAGCGTCACTCGAGCCCCCGGAGGACCGCGTCGATGGCGCGCCGCAGGAGCCCGGTCAGGTCGGGGATCGGCCGGCCCGGGCTGGCGCCGGCACGGCGCGCCATGTCCCACTGGAAGAACACGCCGAAATAGGCGCCGGTGAGGATCATCGCCCCCTCGACCGCGTCGCTGCCGGCCGCGAGCTCGCCGCGGCGCTGGCCCTCCTTGACCAGCGACACCATGGCCTGCAGCAGCCGGTCGCGGGCCGGCGCATCGGCCGCGACCACCGCGAACGAGCGGAACACCGCGTCGACAAACAGCCGTGACAGCTCGTGGTCTTCCTGGTGCCAGTCGGCGAGCGCGACGAAGACCTCGAGGATGCGCTCGCGCACCGGCGCGTTCGCCCGCGCGGCCTCCCCGAGCCGGAGGAAGATCGCCTCCTGGATCCGCCCTCCGAAGTCCTGCACCACCGCCTCCTTGGTCGGGAAGTGGGTGAAGAAGGTGCCCTTGCCGACGTCGGCGTGGCTGGTGATGTCGGCGACGGTCGTGGCCTCGAAGCCCTTCTCGGCGAAGAGCGCCAGGGCCGATCGGAGCAGCCGCTCGCGCGTCTCCTCCATGCGGCGCAGGACGCGCGGCGGCGTCGCTCGACCTCGGGTCATCTCTGACCTTTAGTCTGAGTCGACCGGCGCATGGTTGACCGCGGTCAAGGCCGAGGCGTCTGATTGACGTGGGCTCCTGATCGCACGCCTGGCACGGGGCTCGCAGAGTTCGGCGCGCATGCTTGCCGCTCGCTCCCCGATCCGATCCGCTCCGCGCTCGTCGCGCTCGTCGCGCTCGTCGCGCCGGTCGCGTGCACCGAGGCGCCGGCCCGCGGCGCGCCGATCAAGCTTTTCGTCGCCGCGCAGAGCTCGGGCAGCATTGTGGTGCTCGACGACGACAACATCGACCCGCTCGCGACCATCTCCACCGGTGGGTGCTCGCCCCACAACTTCGCGCTCACCGCCGACCGCATGCACCCGCTGGTGGCCTGCGACGATCTGACCGGCGAAGAACCCGACCAGTTGCTGGTGATCGATCCTGCAACCAACGCGGTCGGTCCGGCTCACCGATCTGACCCTGGGCGTCGAGATGAGCTACCCGGCGCTGCGCCGACCCCATGGCCTGCGCGCCTGCGGCGACGGACGGCGCCTCTACAACGCCAACACCGAGGGCAGCGTCAGCGAGCTCGACGTCGCCACCGGGCTGGTGCTGCGCGAGTGGGCCCTGCCCGGCCCGGCGATCCAGGTCGCGGTCGGCACCGACGCGATCTTCGCGACGGTAAGCTACCCGCCCGTGGTCGCACGCATCCCGCTGCACGGCGGTGAGGCGAGCTCGTACCCCGTGCCCGGCGCCCACGAGCTCGCGCAGGTCACGCTCACGCCTGACGGCGCGCACCGGCTGGTCGCCGACCAGGGCACTGCCGACCGCTCGGGCAACCGGCTGTTCGTCCTCGACGCGCGCACCGGCGCGCTCGAGCGCAGCATCGAGGTCGGGCTGGGCGCGCACGGCGTGGCGGTCGCGCCGGACGGCCGGCGCGCCTGGATCTCGGCGCTCTTCGACCACACCGTCACCCTCGTCGACCTCGAGAGCGGCCACGTGATCGCGGTCGAGCGCGCCGGCCATGCGCCCGCTGGCCGCCGGGCTGGGCATCCCGGTCGCGACGGCACGCGCCTCAGCCGCGCGCGCCTGCGCCTCCGCGTGCTGCTGCGCAAGCAGTGAGTCAGCCAGCGGGGCGCGGGCTCAGGCCCTCAGATGCCACCCGAGGGGCGAGCGGCAACCACTTCCTCGACGATCCGCAACAGCTCGCTGTGATGTACCGGCTTGGCCAGGTAGCGCATGAGCGGCGAACGCACGGCGCCGCGGCCGTCGGACGCGCTGACGATCACGATCGGAACCTGGGCGAAGCGGCTGTAGGAGCGCAACACGTCGATGAACTCGAGACCGTCCATGACCGGCATGAGCAGATCGAGGACGATCAAGAGCGGCGTCGCGTGATCCATGAGCAGCTCGAGCGCCTCCTTGCCGTTGCGCGCCGCGATCACGGCGTAGCCCGCGGCGTGCAGGCTGGTCCGAAAGAGCTCTTGCGCGTCCTCGCTGTCGTCGACCACGAGCACCATGCCGCGGCGCCGCAGCGCGCGCGGGATCTTTCCGGTGACCGCCTCGTCGTCGATCACGTCGGCGACGACGCCGTCCTGGTCTTCGGATCCTGCACACGCGGGCGCTGAGATGGCGTTGGTTTGCTGCATGTCGTGCCGTGCTGGAGTCGAGCAAGCGCCGCGCCAACCACGCGGCGTTCTGAAGGCCGTAAAGCTCGGCAAAGGCGATGGGACCAGGCGCCGGACCTGCGCACTCCCGCCACATGAGGCAGACGCGCACGGGGCAGGCCGCGCGCAACCGATTTGACGCGGCGCGGCTTCGTGGGACCCGAGACACCAGCGCGCGCGACCGCGAGCCCCGTCACCGAGGGAGGCGCGGAAGCGTCCCCCCTGAGGACAGTGGTCCACACATTGGGTACTAAAATCCCATGCAATTTCGCCTACTTTCCTCTGACCCGATCAGCCCCGCGTACCGCACTGTCCATGTATGAACCGCACCAAAGACCGTTTTCAGCGGCAACCCTGGGTCGTCGGCGCGCTGCTGGTCAGCCTGCTCGCCGGTTGCGTCGGCGACATCCTCGGCGGCGCCGGCGGATCCGGCGACGACGACGACGCGCCCCCGGTGATCACGCCCGGCGAGCCCTGCGACGACGAGCGCCCCGCCGCGCGCCAGCTCCGGCTGCTGACGCGACGCGAGTACCAGAACACCCTGCGCGATCTCCTGAACGTGGAGATCGACATCTCGACCATCCCGGTCGAGCCGCGCGTGAAGGGCTTCGACAACAACGCGGCCGCGATGGTGGTCACCAGCCGTCACATGGACGCGTTCCTGGCGCTGGCCGAGGACGCGAGCGAGCGCGCCATCACCACGCAGCGCGCCAACATCCTCGAGTGCGACCCGGCGGTGACCGGCTGTGCGCAGCAGTTCGTGCAGGAGCTGGGGCTGCGCGTCATGCGCCGTCCGCTCACCACCGCGGAGATCAACACTTACGCGTCGGCGTTCGCGGGCCAGAGCTTCGACGACGGCATGCGCATCTCCATGGCGACCATGCTGATCTCGCCCGGCTTCCTGTACCGCTGGGAGATCGGCGAGCTCGCCGGCGGCGTCGCACAGCTGACCCCCTACGAGATCGCCTCGGCGCTGTCTTACCTGTTCTGGGGCACCATGCCCGACCAGGCGCTCTTCGACGCGGCCGCAACCGGCGGCCTCGAGACCGCCGCAGACATCACCACGCAGGCGCGCCGGCTGCTCGCCGATCCGCGCGCCCGTGACCAGGTCGCCGACTTCGCCGGCCAGTGGCTGCGCACCGACGGCATCACCTCGAACAAGGACACCTCGGTCTATCCCGCCTTCACCGACGAGATCCGCGAGGCGATGACCGAGGAGGAGCGCCGCTTCATCAATCACGTCGTCTTCGATCTGAACGGCAGCTTCAAGGAACTGTTCAACGCCGACTACGTGATCGTGAACGACGCGCTCGCCTCCTTCTATGGCGTGCCCGCGCCGGGCAACGGCTTCGCCGAGGTGACCCTCCCGGCCGACAGCGGCCGTGGCGGCGTGCTCGGCCTGGGCAGCGTGCTCGCCAGCCACGCGCACTCGAACGAGTCGTCGCCGATCAAGCGCGGCGTGTTCGTGCGCGGCCGCATCCTGTGCCAGGACCTGCCGCCGCCGCCGCCCGACGTCGACGCGACGCCGCCCGGGCTCGATCCCTCCCTGACCACGCGCGAGCGCTTCGCCCAGCACACCGCGGATCCCTCGTGCGCCGGCTGCCACCGTTTCATCGACGGCGTCGGCTTCGGCTTCGAGGGCTTCGACGGCGTCGGCGCCCGCCGGACGCTCGAGAACGGCCTGGCCATCGACATGAGCGGCGAGGTCGTGGGCATGGAAGGCCTGAGCCTCGACACCAAGCAGACCTTCAACGACGTGCCGCAGCTCAGCAGCATGCTCGCCGACAGCGAGACCGCGCAGAGCTGCTTCCCGCTGCAGTACTTCCGCTACGCGCGCGGCGTCGAGGAGACCGTCTACGACTCCTGCGCCGTGCACAACCTGCACCTCGAGTTCGCCGAGTCCGACCTCAGCATCCAGGAGATGCTGGTCGCGATCGTCGGTCTAAACACCTTCACCAAGCGCAAGGATTAGAGGACGCCATGACGATCAAGCTTTCGCGACGCCAGTTGCTCGCGGGTGCCGCTGCCGCCGGCATCCTCGCCCCCTTCGTGCGCCCCAGCCGCCGCGTCCGCGCCGCCGAGGTCAACAACAAGACCAAGGCGATGTTCGTGTACGTGCCCGACGGCTGCATCCCCGACAAGTGGCACCCCAGCGGGTCGGAGACCAGCTTCCAGCTGAAGCCGATGACCGAGCCGCTGGCCGCGATCCAGCAGCACCTGGTCTTCCTGAAGGGCCTCGACATGTACGAGGGCGGCGCGACCCACGAGGGCGGCATCCGCAAGGTGCTGACCGGCAACGCGCCGGTCTCGCTCGACGTGTTCCTCGGCCAGAAGCTGAACGAGGTCGACCAGCTGGCGCACTCGTCGATCCAGCTCGGCATCGGCGCCAACTTCCAGAACGGCTCGGGCGGCTTCTCCTTCATCGGCGCCGGCCAGGAGGTCAAGCCCGACGACAACCCGCTCAACGCCTTCACGCGCATCTTCGGCGCCCCACCCGGCGGTGGCGGTGGCGGCGGCGGCGGCGGCGGTGGTGAGGAGAGCCCGGCGCTGCTCCGGCGGCGCTCGATCCTCGATCTGGCCAACGCCGACTTCGAGCGCGCGCGCACCCAGCTCGGCTCGATCGAGCAGGACAAGCTCGACATCCACCTCGAGTCGTTCCGCGAGGTCGAGCGCCGCGCCCAGGGCACGCCCGGCGGCGGCGCCGCGTGTACCATCGCCGACTTCAACCTGCGCGGCTACGCCGACATCGAGACCGACTACTACCCGAAGACCTACGAGAAGGAGGACGAGTTCCAGCGCGTCGGCGAGCTGCAGATGGACATCGCGACGCTGGCGCTGTCGTGCCGCATGACCCGCGTGGCCTCGCTCATGTGGTCGCACCCGGTGTCGCCGACGCACATCTCCGCGAGCGGCGTCGGCATCGGCAACCACGACGCATCGCACTACGGCAACCCCGACACCACCACCGCGCTGGCGTTCGTGTCGCTCAAGCGCTGGTTCATGGACCGCTTCGTCTACCTGGTGCAGAAGCTCCAGGCGACGCCCGATCCCGATGGCGGCACACTGCTCGACAACACCGTGGTGTTCTTGTGCAGCGAGCTCGGTGACTCGAACAACCACGATCACCGCAACATGCCGTTCCTGCTGGCGGGCCACGCCGCCGGCCAGCTCGCGACCAACCGCCTGCTCGACTACAGCGGCTCGTCCAACGGCGCCAACCAGCCGCACTCCAAGCTGCTGGTGTCGATCGCGAACATGCTCTTGCCCCAGCCGATCAACGAGTACGGCTACACCGGCCACGGTACCGGTGGCCTGCCCGGGCTGCTCGGGTAGCACGCGCCCGCCCGCGCCTCCGTCTG
>JBKJOI010000761.1:0-10218 GCA_046595695.1 Haliangiales bacterium
GTGGCCGATGAAGAGCGCCTGCTCGCCACCGTGGCTGCACGCGTCGCCACCGTGTCTGACGACGGCACGCCCATGCTCGACTACGACCGCGAGATGATCGACCTGCGCGATCAGATCGCCGAGGCCAAGCCCGAGGACCTGGCGCCGCTCGTCGAGCAGATGGCGCGCATGCAGAACATCGCGGCGCGGCGCGGCCGCTCGCGCGCACTGCCCATCGATCCCATGTCGCCGTACTTCGCGCACATGCGCCTGCGCGAGGGCGCCAAGGAGCGCGATGTGCTCATCGGCAAGCGCGGCTTCATCGATCGCGCCGGCGGCGTCAACATCGTCGACTGGCGCAACGCGCCGATCTCGCAGATCTACTACCGCTACGAGGAAGGCGACGACTTCGACGAGCAGGACGGTGGCAACCGCTTCGAGGGCGTCGTGCTCACGCGCCGCAACCTGTCCATCGCGCAGGCGCGGCTGCGCCGCGTTGGCTGCCCGCAGGGCACCTTCGTGCGCGACGCGCGCGGCGTCTGGCACGAGGCCGCCGGCCACGCCAAGCCGGTCTTGCAGGGCGGGCAGGGTCAGGCGGCGCGGCCACCGCGGCCCCGGCCGGGCCAGAAGGGCAAGGGCCAGGCGGTCGTGGGCGCACGCGCCGACGCTGCCGCCGCGCGCCTGGGCGTGGACGCCAACCACTTCCGCGCCGACAAGCACCTGCCCGAGATCGCCGCGCTCATCGACAAAGAGCAGTTCGAGCTCATCACCCATCCGACCACCGGCCTGGTGCTCATCCAGGGCGGCGCCGGCTCGGGCAAGACCACGGTCGCGCTGCACCGCGTCTCGTACCTGAACTTCAACGATCCGCGCCGCTTCACGCCCAAGAAGATGCTCGTGGTCGTGCCGTCCCTGGCGCTGGCGCGCTACATCGAGGGCGTGCTGCCCGCGCTCGGCACCACCGGCGTCCCGGTCGTGACCATGCGCGCCTGGTCACAGCAGCAGCGCAAGCGCTTCGTGCCCGAGCCGGGCAACCACTACGCCGACGACACGCCCGACTCGGTCTCGCTGGTGAAGAAGCACCCGGCGCTCCTGCACGAGCTCGAGCGCTTCGTCGTGCGGCAGGAAGGCGAGCTCGGCCAGGTGCTCGCCGCCGTGTGCGCATCAGATCCCGCCGGCGCGGCCGTGCTCGAGCGCTACGCGCGCTCGGCCAAGGAGCCGATCATCGCGCGCCTGGGCAAGCTGCTGTCCTGGCTGGGCAAGCCCGAGCAGGAGCAGGCGCTGCCCGTCGCGCTGCGCCACCGCCTGGACGCCGAGCTGCGCCGGCTGCGCCGCCGCGCCGTGGACGTCTTTCGCGACTGGGAGGAGCTGCTTACCGACGAGCAACGGCTCACCGCCGCCTTCGCCGGCAGCCCCGAGGTGAGCGCGCGCGACATCACCTCCACGGTGCGCTGGGTCGTGCGCCAGAAGGAAGCCACGCCGGAAGAGGAGTACGCCGGCGTCGACGCCGACCGCCTGCAGCCCATCGACGGCGCGCCCATGCGCGGCGACGGCGACGAGGCGCCCGGCGGCCGCCTGGATCCCGAGGACGACGCGCTGCTCTTGCGGCTGTGGCAGCTCAAGAAGGGCGGCCTCATCGACCACGACGGCAACGAGCTGCGCTACGAGCACGTCGCCATCGACGAGGCCCAGGATCTCTCCGCGGTCGAGGTCAAGGTCCTGCTCGAGGCGACCACCAAGGAGCGCTCGGTCACCGTGGCCGGCGACGCCGCGCAGCGCCTGGTCTTCGACAACAGCTTCCGCGACTGGCGCTCGCTGCTGCACGACGCTGGCCACGACGCGGTCGAGATCCGGCCGCTGCGCCTGTCGTACCGGTCGACCGCCCAGGTCATGCGCTTCGCGCGCGCCGTGCTCGGGCCGCTCGCCGATCCCGACGAGCCGCTGGTCGCGCGTGAGGGCGCGCCGGTGCAGCTGCACCGCTTCGACGAGGTCGGCGAGGCCGTGGGCTTCCTCGGCGACGCGCTGCGCTCGCTGTCGGCGCGCGAGCCGACCGCATCGGTGGCGCTGGTCGCGCGCCATCCCGAGCAGGCCGACGTCTACTTCCAGGCGCTGCAGCGCTCCGAGGTGCCGGCGCTGCGCCGCGTGAGCCGGCAGGACTTCGCCTTCTCACCCGGCGTCGACGTCACCGACGTGGCGCAGGTGAAGGGTCTCGAGTTCGACTACGTGATCCTCGTCGAGGCCACGGCGGCGAACTATCCCGACTCGACCGAAGCCCGCCACCTGCTGCACATTGGCGCGACGCGCGCAGCGCACCAGCTCTGGCTGGTGGCCACCGGCACGCCCTCGCCGCTCCTCCCCGAGGAGCAGCTGGCCGAAGCCCTGTGAGAGACCGGCCGCTCCGGTTCGCTCAGGGGCGCGGACACCAGGATGGCGGTTCGTCGAGGTGAATCGCCCGACCGTTCTCGAACTCGGCCACCTGCCGGAACGGACGGCGCAGGTCACCATTGTCGTAGACGAGTACGTGCGGCAGCGTCGCGATGGCGCGCTCGAGGTTGTTAAGGATTCTCGGCAGCCGCGCGGCCAGTTTGACCTGCGGCACATCGTGCCCTCCTTGCAGAACACGCATGGCCACGCGTTCCTCTGACGTCTCGACGGCGGGGAGCCCGATGAAGCACAGGATCACCGTATAGCCGCTCTTCACGGCGTCGAGGAGGAACGCGACCTTGGCGCCGACTGGGTCCGAGAACACGGTCTCGAACACGAAGCTCTCTCGGCTGGCACACAGCTCGCCGCGGATCGCCTCCGCAACTTCGGCTGCCTGGTAGCTGTCGATCGCGAGCTCGCGCGCGATCTCGTCGGCGTTCACGAATCGCAGACCGGCGCGCGCGAGATGCGCGTGGTAGTAGGTGCTCTTGCCAGCGCCATTGGGGCCCGCCAGCGCGACAATGATGGGGCGTGCGTCGAAGTCAGCGGGCATCCGCCGCGGGCTGAAACTGACGGTTCACGAAACGACCCAGCGTTCGGGTGCCGTCCTCGTCGATTTTGACGAGGAGCCCAGGACGATCCGGAGCCGGCTCGAAATGTGGGTACGGCCTGGTCTCGAGATAGGCTGCGGTGCGTCGCCGACCCGCTTCGCTGTCGACTGAACCGATGCACTCGGATAGTGGCCGTTGATCACCGCTCCGCTTGAGTGCGAGGAGGGCATCGAATTTCAGCAGCGGCTCCAAGGCGCGACCGAGTCGCGCCCAGAACTCGATCTGCCCCGCGAGCGAGCGCTCTGCAACGCCGCCAGCAAGCCGCGCGTCCACCACCAGACTGTCGGATAGCTTCACAGGCTGACCCATAGAAACAAGGTAGCAAAATGCTACCTGTGAGCAAGGCCGAACTGGGAGAGGGTCTGCTAGGAGCGTCGCGGAGCGGAGGGAATCAAGGAGGTTTGTGATTACTTGGCGCGGAAGACAATGAGGCCGCGGGTCGGGTCGTAGGGCGACACGGCCACGGTCACGCGATCTCCGAGCACGACACGGATGCGGTTACGGCGCATGCGGCCAGCGAGCTGGGCGAGCACCTGGTGGCCACCCGCAACCTCGACGCGGAACTTTCCGCCGGCCGCGATTTCCACCACGTTGCCTTCAAGCTGCACATGATCGTCCCTGCTCATCGGTCAATCCTTACTGAGGCTGCAAAGCCAGGCCCGGTTAATTGGCAGAGAGTTATACACGACGCGGCGGTCACTGCAACGGGCAAGCCGATCTGCGGCCGCGCGCGTCCAGCAGATTTTGATCAAGGGGCCGAGCAAGGGGCGGAGCAAGGGCCCGAAAAGACGAAGGCCCCGTCATTGCGACGGGGCCTTCGGAGAGCCATTCTCGGAGAAGGTGCCTGGGCTTACGCCTTGACCTTGCTGACGTTGGCCGCCTGCAGGCCCTTGGGACCCTGGACGACCTCGAACTCGACGGTCTCACCCTCGGCCAGGCTGCGAAAGCCTTCCGACACGATCGCGGTGTGGTGGACGAAGACGTCCGGCGCACCGTCGCGGGTGATGAAGCCAAAGCCCTTGGCGTCGTTGAACCACTTCACATTGCCTTTTTCCATCTTCGTGCCTCTTGCTTGCTGATCGGTTCTCCGTCGGGAACCACACCCGATCTTTCGAACGAAACCTCGGCCCTCACCTCAGCGCGCGGCCCGAGCCCGACGACTCTCCGAGATTGTGATGGGCGAAAAAAAAAGTCAAAAACAACTTCGGCGAGGCTGGGTCAGTCACGCGCCGGCCGCGACAGCTCGAGCATGCGCTCGATCGGACGCAGCGCGCGCACCCGTACTGGCTCGGGGACCTCCACCCGCGGCTGCAGATCGCGCAGGCACAAGTAGAGCTTTTCCAGGGTGTTGCGCCGCATGTGCGGGCACATGTTGCAGGCGCAGGTCTCGTCATCGGGAGGCGCGGCGATGAGCTCCTTGCCGGGCGCCTCCTGCTGCATCTTGTGCAGGATGCCGACCTCGGTGGCCACGATGAAGGTGTGCGCCTCGCTCTTCTTGGCGTAGTCGATCAACGCCGAGGTCGAGCCGATGAAGTGCGCGTGCCGCAAGATGGACTCCTCGCACTCCGGATGGGCGATGACCTTGGCGTCAGGGTGCCTTGACACGAGCTCGAGCAGGCGGCGCTCGGAGAAGGTCTCGTGCACGATGCAGGTGCCCTGCCACAGCACCAGGTCGGGACGCGCGGCCTGCTTCTGCACCCACGCGCCCAGGTACTTGTCAGGCGCGAAGACGATCTTCTGATCCGGCGGGAAGGACTGCACCATCTTCACCGCATTGGACGAGGTGCAGATGAGATCGGAGAGCGCCTTCACCTCGGCCGAGCAGTTGATGTAGCTGATCACCTTGTGGTCCGGGTACTTCTCGAGCCACTTCGCGAACACCGGCGCCGGGCAGCCATCGGCCAGCGAGCACCCGGCGTCCAGGTCGGGCACGACCACGATCTTGTCGGGGTTCAGAATCTTCGCCGTCTCGGCCATGAAGTGCACGCCCGCGAAGGCGATCACCTCGGCGTCGGTCTTGGCAGCCGCCTGCGAGAGCTGCAGCGAGTCGCCCACGAAGTCGGCGAGGTCCTGGATCTCCGACTCCTGGTAGTAGTGCGCCAGCAGCACCGCCTTGCGCTCCTTCTTGAGGCGGATGATCTCGTCCTCGATCTGGTGCGGCGGCGGGATCTGGGCGGGCCTGGACGAGAGGTTCACGAGCGCCATGTCGCTTCCATTTCTAGCGTTTCGATGCAGCCCTCGCCAGCGTGGTTTGGTGACCTACATCGCAAACTTTTCCTCGACTCCGAAAAAAGTACCTGGATCGCGGCCGCGTCCGATCGCGAACCACTGCAAAAATCACGAGTTGCGTCGCGGGAGTGATGGAATGCCCTTCGCAATGCCGTCACCATGCCCATGCAACAAACTCGAGCTACCTCCACCCACCCACGCCACGGCGAGCGCGGCGCCGCGCTGATCGTAGCCCTGGTCGCGGTCACCGCGCTCCTCGGCATCGGCATGGTCACGATGCTGACCGTCCGCTCCGACACCGCGGCCTCCGGCGCCGATCGCTTCCAGCAGGTCGCGCTGTATGCGGCGGAGAGCGGCGCGGCGGCGGGCATGGAGTTTGTGCGGGACAAGTCCGATGCTACGACGAAATTCTCCGCGTACGTCGAGCCGAATAACGTCAGCCCGCAGAGCCCGACGGGCGTGCTCGGCAACGCCGTCCAGCCGGGCGAAACCCACAATCCGTTCACCGACAGCCCGAACACCTGGTACCAGGTCACCATCCTCAACAACCCCGAGGATTCGGGCTTCGCGGCCGGCAACGACACCGACGGAACGATCATCTTGCGCTCGACCGGGCACGGCCCGAACCAGACGCAGGTCACGATCGAGATGATCGTGCGCCTGGGCACCGGCGCCGCGGACCCGGGCAGCGTCTGCCGTACCGACTACGCGCAGGGCTTCGACAATTCTTCGAACAGCAACACCGCGGGCTGCTCGGCAGCCATCAGCACCGCGACCCTGAGGAGTGCCAACCCATGAGTGACCCCACGACCCGCTCGACGACGCCCGGGAAGCTGCGCGCCGCCGGCTGGATCCTCCCGGCCGCCGGACTACTCGCGTTCGCGACGGTCCCCTCGCCCGAGAGCATCGCCGCCGTGGTCGACTCGACGTGCCTCTCGTCGCCCACGTCCACGTCGGTCACCGGGTCCGCGCTCGATACCTTTGCGGCGACCAAGAGCGGCATCGTGTTCACCCCGGCCGCGGGCACGCTGGGCATCACCAAGCAGGCCGGCCAGTTCAAGAACGCCGCGTTCGGCATCGCCGACCCCATCGAGATCAGCTGCGCGGCCGACTTCGACGAGGACGGCTGGACCGACTTCGTTGGTGGCACGGGCAACACCGACGCCGCCGCCAGGACGTCGACGATCAAGTTCTACAAGAACCAGACCTACGAGAGCGCGGCGCCGACCAAGTGGACGAACGCCGCGATCGACTGCAACGCCGCGGCGAACCTGCCCCCGACCGACAACTTCGTGAAGTGCGTGCGCAGGCCCAAGTTCGTCGCCACCAAGCTGGCCACCGGCAAGCACATCGAGGAGGGCACCGGCACGGCTCCGTTTGCGTTCCAGAACGTCGGCGGCTCGATCGTCTGCGGCGACTTCAACAACGACAACCACGCCGACTTCATCTACCTGCGCTGTAACGGCACCACCGAGAACTGCGACGCGCCGCGCGCCGACATGTTCCTGGGCCTGGGCCCGATCAATCGGACCGGCACCGCGACGGAGAAGTTGCCGCGCTTCCAGCCCAAGTACCAGATCGTCACCAGCACCGCGGTGCTCGGCAACATCCGCGGTCCGACCAACCGCGTCGCGGTGATCGACAAGAACGGTGACGGCAAGCTGGACCTCGTGATCGGCGTCTCGACCAGCAGCACCGCCGGGGCCAGGGGCAAGCTGCTGCTGGCGCTCAACGACGGCAACGCCACCCAGCCCAAGTTCAACACCGTCACCACGCTCATCACCAACGTCGCGGTCGGTCAGGCCGGCTTCTCCGGCGTCGCCGCGGGCCTCATCACGCCCGACACCGTCCCCGACCTGCTGGTCGGCAGCGAGACCTCGACGTCGGCGTTCCTCTACACCGACCTGCTCGGCGCCGGCGGCACCGCGGTGCAGACGCTGTCGGCGCCGGCCACGCCCGTCGCGGCCAGCGGCCACCTCTCGATGACGCTGATCGCCGACTTCACCAACGACGGCAAGATGGACGGTTTCGGCGGCGCTGACTCCGAGGTCACCGGCTCGGGCGGCAACTCGTACATCTGGACCAACAACGGCACCGCCACGCCCTTCTCGGCCGCGCCCGTGAAGCCGACCGTGAACGGCGCCGGCAACGTCGACTTCGACGGCGGCTTCTTCATGGACTACGACCACGATCCCGATGTCACCAACGACATGATCGTCATGGACGACGACTCGGGTAACTACCGCGTCATCGCCAACCTGGTCCAGACGCAGTACGCGCCCTGCGGCACGCTCACCTCCGACCTCCTGCCCGTAGGTGACGTGGCCACCACCGAGAGTACGGTGACCGAGGTCCGCCTCACGCCCACGGTGGTCATCCCGGCCAACACCTCGATCACGTGGCAGGCGTCCAACGACAACGGCACCAACTACGTGACCGCGGTGGCGTGCCTGAGCACCACCCCGCCGACCTACTGCGCGACCTTCGGGAACACGGTCGGCAACCAGGTCAGGTGGCGCGCGACCCTGTACTCGAACAACAGCCAGAGCTGCGCGGCCGCCCCCGGCCTGCTCACGCCGACCATCTCGGGCGTGCGGACCGGCTTCACCTACGTGACCGCGACCAACCACTTCCGCGCCGGCCCGGTCGCGCAGGATGGTCTCATCTACGAGGGCGCCGCGCGCCAGCCCGGCGGAGCGGGCGTCTTCTTCGCGCTCGACGATCAGTCGCTCAGCAGCACCAACCCCAACTCGTGGGAGGCGGGCGCCAATCTGAACGCCATGACCGACTCGTCGCGCGTCATCTACACGGTGAGCGCGGGCAACGCGCTCATCCCGTTCGACACCACCACCGCCAACGCGAACAGCGGCTCGGGCCCGACCCTGCGCACCGCGGTGTCCGCGGCCAGCAAGCCGGCGGCCGTCGACGTGGTCAGCTGGGTGCGTTCGGCCCGGTTCGGTCTCTCGATCTTCCACCGCCTCGGCGCCATCGAGAACTCGACCGCTGCGGTGCTGACGCCGCCCGTGCAACCCGGCTACTACGACAAGTCGGCGACCACCGCGGCCGAGCGCACCGCCATCGACGCGTTCCTCGCCGCCAACACCAGCCGCCCGCAGTTGGTGTTCGTCGGCAGCCGTGACGGCATGCTGCACGCCTTCCACACCTCGCCGGGCAGCTTGACCGATCCCAAGCGCGGCAAGGAGGCCTGGGCGTTCATCCCCTATAACGTCGCGCAGACGCTCATCGCCGACTGCACCGCCAGCTCGCTCGCGACACCCAAGGTGTGCGCCGCGACCAACAAGGGCGACGGCGTGACCACCTACCCGGACGGCTCGCCCACGCTCGTCGACGTCAAGATCAGCGGCAGCTACAAGACGGTGCTCATCATGGGCAACGGCAACGGCGGCAGCGGCATCTTCGCGCTCGACGTCACCAACACGGTCAACCCGGACAACGGCGTGATCATCGGCCCGACGCCGCTGTGGCAGTTCAGCGACGTGAACATGGGCCGGACCTACTCGAAGCCGGCGGTGGTGCGCGTCAAGGACGCCGGCGTCGAGCGCTTCCTCGCCGTGTTCGCCTCGGGCCCGGGCTCGGTGCCCAGCATCGGGGACAGCGTGTACGCCATCGACATCGCCACCGGCGTCAAGGTCTGGGAGTTCAACACCGGCACCACCGACTCGTACATCGCCACCGCGGTCTCGGCCTACGAGACCGACGACGTCCTCGAGGGCACGCCGGCCCCGGTGAAGGACGGCTACATGGATCGCATCGTGTTCGCCGACTCGAAGGGGCGCGTGTTCAAGCTCGACCCCGCGGTGCACACCGGCACCAGCATCAACGCGCTCGGCTCGGTGAACGCCTCCCTCGGCACCGGCAAGAACGCGCTCTTCTCGACCAAGCTGACCTCCGGCGCGCTCGGCTTCGACCGCGCCGTCGCGGGCAGCATCGGCATCGGCGAGGACTTGTCCAACCGCGTGGTCCTGTTCTTCGGGACCGGCGGTACCGACGACACGCTCGACACCGCGCAGAACGAGTTCTATGCCGTCTACGCCGACATCGGCGCCATCCGGAACAAGTTCACGCCGGTGGCGGGCGTGAAGTTCTTCGGCGGCGTCAGCGTGCTCAACGCGCAGGTCATCTTCTCGACCGGCAAGAACCTCACCGGCACCGGCCTGTGCGCGACCACCGCGGGCGCCATCCAGTTCCGCAACCTCAACACCCTGGTCCTGGAGGGCGAGATCGCCACCGCGTCCAAGATCGTGGCGCCCATGTACACCACCGGCACGCAGATCTACACGGTGACGGTGAAGGGCACGATCGTGACCTCGGAGTACAAGCCGCCGGGGACGACCAGTGGCGGCGCCTCGGGAGGCGGCGGTCCCGACGCCGGCGTCGGCGACGCGGACGGTGGCTCGAGCGGCAGCGGCATGAGCGTGCTCGGCTGGCGGCAGGTGACCGAATGACGCGCGCTGCGGGGCGCGGGCGCGGCGAGCGCGGCTTCACGCTGGTCGAGATCCTGGCGTCGCTCGTCATCACGATGATCGGGCTGGCGGGCGTGCTCATGATGCAGGCGAGCACCGCCCGTTCGAATCGTGATTCCGGCCAGTTCACCCGCGCCGCCAACATCGCGGAAGAGACCATGGAGAGCGCGCGTGGCACGTCGGTCACCGAACTGATGAATCCCAACCTGGTCTACGACCCACAGGTCCACAACGAGATCACCTACAATATCGAGCTCACCGCGGCCGAGATCGCCGGCAACTCCAACCTGGTCATGATCACGGTGGCGGTCACGTTCGACGTGGACGAGCTCGGCTCGGGGGAGCGGACCGCCAAGGTGCAGATGATCAGGACCAAGACGGAGCGGCTATGAGGTCACGCCGGGGGCAGCGAGGCTTCAGCCTCATCGAGCTCATGGTGTCCATGGCGGTCGCCGCGATCGCCGTGGGCTTCATCTTCCGCATCTACGCGA
>JBKJOI010000891.1:0-5577 GCA_046595695.1 Haliangiales bacterium
GGCGGCGAAGCATGCGGCGAGTGTACCGGCAGGCAGGCCCGGGCGGCACACGCCGTGGGTCCTGCACCGGGGCCCACGCACACGGTGTGCCCACGCCGTGTGCCGCCCGGGCCTGCCTGCCGGTACACTCGCCGCATGCTTCGCCGCCGCGCTGTGCTCGCCGTCCTGCTCCTGGCCGTGCTCGCCACCGGCTGCGCCGGCGCCACCTGTGCGCGCACCTACACGGCGCCCCCCGGGCCGCCGCGCGCCTTCCTCTGGGAGGTGCGCGGCGAGCGCGGTGCGATCACGCTGATCGGCACCTGGCACGGCGCGGGCGCCGGCGACGTTCCCGCCGCCGCGTGGGCGCGCCTCGACGCTGCCGAGATCTACGTCGCCGAGGTCGCCGAGGTCGACGAGGTCGGCCGTTTCGAGAGCGCGGCGACCCGCGCAGGCCTGGCGCGCGCGCTCGAGCTGCCCGCGGGCCAGTCGCTCGCGCGCCTGCTCGCCGAGACCGACTGGTACGATCTGGTCGACTACCTGGGCGTGCGCGGCGAGCAGCTCGCGCGCTACAAGCCCTGGGTCGCCATGTACCTGCTCACCAAGCGCGCCTTTGTCACGCCCACGCCCAACATCGATGCCGCGCTGCGCGAACGCGCGCGCGCCCGTGGCCTCGCGACGCAGTTCCTCGAGACCTGGGCCGAGCAGGTCGCCGCGCTCGACGCCGCCGTCGGTGCGCCCGAGCTCGCGCAGGCGATCCACGAGGACCCGACGATGCGCTGCGTGCTCGAGGATTCCTACGCAGCCTACCAGGCCGGTGACGACGCGCGCATGGGCGGCGCGCTGGCGGGCCAGGCGCGCGACGAGCTGCTGGTCCAGCGCAACGCGCGCTGGCTGCCGATGCTCGTCGATCAGCTCGAGCACGGACGGCGCGCCCTCGTGGCCGTGGGCGTGGGGCACCTGGTCGGCGACGAAGGAGTCGTCGTGCAGCTGGCTCGCCTCGGCTATGCCGTCACGCGCGCCCCATGACCCCTGTTCCCGAAGCCCCCTCCCTCGCGCCCATCCGCCTCGCCACCCTGCTCACCCTCGCGTGGCCGATCGTGATGGCGCGCGCGACGCAGTCGGTGATGGGGTTCTTCGACGCGCTCATGACCGCGCCGCTCGGGGAGGACGCGCTCGCCGCCGCGGCGACCGGCGCGCTCAACACCTTCGCGATCATGATCCTGCCGCTGGGCACCGCCTTCATCGTCCAGAGCTTCGCGTCGCAGCTGGCCGGTCGCGGCGATCTCGCCGCCGCGCGCCGCTACGCCTGGTACGGGCTCGTCCTCGCGCTGTTCACTGCGGTGCTCGGGCTGGTCGCGACCCCCTTCCTGCCGCGCGCGCTGCAGATCTTCGAGTACGAGCCGAACGTGCGCGCGCTCATGACCGAGTACCTCCAGCTGCGCCTGCTCTCGCTCGGCGCCATCGTCGGCACCGAGGTGCTGGGCAGCTGGTACGGCGGCATCGGCAACACCCGCTACCAGATGATCGCCGGCGTCGTCGCGATGGTCTCCGACCTCTTCTTCAACTGGGTGCTCATCTACGGCAACCTGGGCGCGCCCGCGATGGGCGTGGCCGGCAGCGCGCTCTCGAGCACCATCGGTAGCTGGCTGGGCTTTGCGGTGATCGCCTTCGCGATGTGGCGCGGCTGGGGCGGCGCCGGGCGCGCGCCCGCGCAGCTCGAGCTCAAGGCCAAGGAGCTGTGGCGCATGATCCGCTTCGGCTTCCCCAACGGGCTCAACTGGTTCCTCGAGTTCTCGGCGTTCGCGCTGTTCTTCAACGTCGTGATGGCGCACCTGGGCACCATCCCGCTCGCGGCGCTCAACGTCGCCATGGAGATCAACTCGGTCTCGTTCATGCCCGCGTTCGGCATGGCCTCGGCGGGCGCGATCCTGGTGGGCCAGGCGGTCGGCCGCGGCGCGCGCCACGAGGTCTGGCCGATCGTACGCATGACCGCGCTGGTCACGCTCGGCTGGATGGCGCCCATCGGCGCGATCTACTTCCTGTTCCCCGACTTCCTGGTCGGCTGGTTCGCCCCGCCCGGCAAGAACGCCGCCGAGATGCTGGCCATCGGCGCGACCATGCTGGCGATCTCGAGCGCGTGGCAGCTCTTCGACGCGGTCGCCATGACCCTGTCCGAGTCGCTGCGCGCCTGCGGTGACACCACGTGGTGTCTGTGGGCGCGCATCGGGCTGGCGTGGTTCGTGTTCACGCCGGCGGCGTTCGTCGCGGTCTTCGTGCTGAAGGGCGGCATCGTGGCCGCCATGATCTGCCTGGTCGGCTACGTCGCGCTGCTCGCGCTGGTGCTCGCCTGGCGCTTCCGCTCGGGCGCGTGGCGCAAGATCGATCTCATAGGTGAGGGCATCGCGCCGCTCGTGTAGCTCCGCGTGGCCCAGCGCTCACGGCGCGCAGGGGCCCGCGCTCAGGGCACGATGAGGCACTGAATCGACGTCTCGATGTGAAAGTTGGACCCACTGGTTCCTGCATGAGCCACCGCGACCCCGCGACCTTCGAGCGACCGGACGCCTTCGGCCCCGAGCGTTGGACGGCCGGGCGCGCCGAGCGCCGGCCCAGCCCGGTGCGCTTGTTCGGCCTCGGCGGCGGCGCCCTCGTGTGCCTGGGCAAGGCCTCCGCCAAGCTGCAGTTGTGCCTCATGGTGCGCGTGCGCGCGCTGCTGTCGCGCCACCACATCGCCGGATCCGCTCTCGCGCCCGAGGATCCAGAGGCTGCCCATGCACCATCCGGTCGGCTCGCGCGTCAGCTTCGTGCCGCTCACGACCTCGGCATAGGCCTGGCCGCCTCTTCGGCCGCGTGCCGTGTCAGAACCCGGGCACGAAGCTCGAGGCCCCCAGCACAGGTCCATCCGCAGGAGCTCTGATTCCGGTCACCGCGGCGGCTGCCCAGCCTGGCTGACCGGCGAGACCTTCCGGTGACAGACCGACACACGCGGCGATAGTCGGCGACAGCCGGCAACACCCGGCGCGCGAGCGACGTCCGGCGGCGCCAGGAGTGTCCGCGAGTTGCACGCGTGCGTCACCGGCACACGCCTTGCCTTGGGGAACACCGTCACCATCGCAAGGAGTCGTCCGTGGAAACCGAAGCCTCGTCGAACCAGCACGTCCTCTCGCCTCCCACCCCCGAGCTCGCCGCACGCACCGAGCCGTGCGCGCTGTGCACGGCCGCGATGCCCGACGGCACTGCGCACCGCGCCAACGGTCAGCTCGTCTGCGCCGCCTGCGCCGGGCACCTCGGCCGCGAGCTCGCCGCCGAGACCGCGCGCCCGCGCGATCACCTGCCCGCGGCCGGCCTCGGGCTCGTCGGGGCGCTGATCGGCGCGGCGATCTGGGCCGGCATCGCAGTGGCGACCGACTTCGAGGTCGGCTACGTCGCCGTGCTGGTCGGCTTCCTCGCCGGCCAGGGCGTGAAGCTGGGCGCGCGGCGCGCGCGCGGACCGTCGCTGCAGCGGCTCGCCGCCGGCCTCGCGGTGTTCGGCCTGCTGGCCGCAAAGTACCTCATCATCGGCTTCTCGGCGGCCGAGGCGTACGGCGTCTCGCCGTTCGATCCGGTGGTCGCGACGTTCTTCTCCGAGAACTTCAGCAGCATGCTGTCGCCGTTCGATCTGCTGTGGATCTTCCTCGCCGTCGGCGCGGCCTACCGCGTGCCGGCGCCGACGTCGCTGGCCATCGAAGGCGGCGTGTGAGCCCAGGGGACCGGCCGAGCTCGGCGCTCGAGCGGCTGCGGCGAGTCGAGGCCGGCCAATCCGTGAGCGCGAGCGCTGGCGACCGCGCCGGCGACCCGTCGGGTGCGCGACGGCGTGGCGTCGTGGGCGGCGCGCTGGTCGCGGTCGGCCTGGTCCTCGTCAAGCTCAAGACGGTCGCGTTCCTGCTCCTCACCAAGCTGAAGTTCCTGCTCGTGGCGCTCAAGCTGGGCAAGTTCCTGGTCACCGGCTGGACCATGGTGCTGATGGCCGGGGTCTACGCGATGCACTACGGCTGGCGCTTCGCGGTCGGGCTGGTGCTGCTCGTGCTGATCCACGAGCTGGGTCACGCGCTGGCGGCGCGCGCCATGGGCATGCCGGTGGGTGCGCCGGTGTTCATCCCGTTCGTGGGCGCGATGATCGCGCTCGGGCGACAGCCGCGCTCGACCTGGGAGGATTTCGTTATCGCGGCGGGCGGGCCGATCCTGGGTGGCCTGGCCGCGGGCGCCTGCGTCGTGGCCGCCGGGCTCTCCGGCGGTGACTGGGCCGGGCTCCTGCTCGCGCTCGGCTTCTTCGGCCTGCTCATGAACCTGTTCAACCTGACGCCGTTCTGGTCGCTCGACGGCGCGCGCATGCTGGGCGTGGTCTCGTGGCGCGCCGGGCTCTGGGCCACGGGCGTGTCGGTGCTCGCGCTGGTCGCCATCGCCTGGGCCGCGGGGCACCTGAATCCGGTCGCGCTCATCGCCGTGGCGGTATGCGCCTGGCGCTTCGGGCGTCACGCCTGGTGGAACCGCCGCGGCGCGCCCGCGCTTGCGCTCGAACGCCTGCGCCTGCGCGAGGCCGAGCGCACGGCCGTGCCGGATCACGCCGACGCGACGCAGCGGCGCATCGGGCTCGCGGTCTACTTCGGGACCCTGCTCGTGCTGGCGGCGGCAGCGCACGCGGTGTTCGTGCGCCTGCCCGCGGTGTGATGCGACCGCCGTCTACGAAAGCGTCGCGTCAGGCCGCGCGCGGCATCGCGTGCGTGCGCGTGGCGGTGTTGCGGCGCTCGGCGTGCTCCTTGTAGAGCTTGAGCGCCTGCTGCTCGAGCCAGCGGTTCTTCCAGATGCCGCGGCGCGTGCCCATCTGCTCGACGAGCCGCTCCTGCGACTCGAGCCCGTCGATCATCGCGGCGTACAGGTCGATGCCGAGCGCGTCGGCGTCGAAGCGGTGGTTATAGATCGTGCGGTCGAGACAGAAGGACCAGTAGAGCTGCTTGGCCTTGATGACCTGCAGCTCGAGCAGGCCGGTCTTGGGCAGCACGACGGGCAGGTAGATCGCGGCCAGCCCGGTGTGCTTCTTCTCGTCGCGGCCGATGTAGCCGAGCAGCTCCTTCAGCAGCGGGTCGGGCACCGCGTTGCCGATGTGGTGGAACAGGTGGTTGGCTAGGTTCTCCACGATGAGCTGCATGCCGATCAGCTTGGCGACCCGGTTCTTGGTCATCACCAGGTCGGTCAGGATGCGGCGCGACCAGGGGTCGGCCGGGTGGACGTCGTCGAGCTTGGTCAGGATGCGGCGGAAGACCGAGACGTGCTTGGCCTCCTCGATCACCTGGGCGGCGAGGGCGAACTTGGCCTGCTCGTCGTCCACCATGCCGATGAGTTGGGCCGAGACCTCCAGGGCCGCGCGCTCGCCATAATAGATGATGGACAGGATGCGGGCCAGCGGCCGGCGCATCTCGGCGGGCACGACGAAGTCGCGCTTCCAGTCCACGACCGTGGATTCGTTCCAGAAGTCCTGCTTGGCCATCTCGAAGAGCCGCTCGAGACGAGGGTGGTCGTTCGCGACGTGGGGGTCGAAGAGTCGGTCGAGGTCCATGGCGCGCG
>JBKJOI010000956.1:0-3580 GCA_046595695.1 Haliangiales bacterium
GAGCTGGCCGAGCGCGACCATCGTCAGGAAGCGTGCGGGGCGGCGCCGGGCATCACGCGGCGCCCGGACGATCCCGGCCAGCGCGGCCAGCAGGACCGGCGTGACCAGGACGCCGTAGTAACTGAAGGGGTTGGTCGTGAGGTAGGTGACGAGCCCTTCGCCGACGTAGGCGCGGCGCGGGACACCGGCGCTGAGGCGCAAGATGCCGAGCGGCTCCCCTGTGGCCGCGAGAGCGTGCAGCACGTGCGGCAGCAGCAGCGCCGTGAACGCCAGCGCCGTGACCACGACCGGCGCCGGCCGCGCGAGGATGCGCTGCCGCCAGATCACGAGCGCGGAGGCCCCGACGATCGCGATCGCCGGCGCGCTGCCGTAGCGCAGGTAGAACGCCCCAGCCAGGAGCGGCGCCGCGGCGGTCAGGCGCCAGCGCGGACCGTCCGCGCGCTCGAGCTCGGCGACGATCACGGCCATCGCGGCGACGATGCCCGCGGCCGCGCCGAGGTCGCCCAGCAGCTCCGCGCCGCGGAGCACCAGCGGATGGGCACCCGCGACGACGGCGGCGGCGAGCGCGCCGGTGCGCTCGCTGAACGCGCGCCGGCCGAGCGCATGGACCGCGAGCACGAGGCCGGCACCGAGGAGGACCGCGGGCAGCCGCAGCAGCCACTCGGCGCCGCCGGCCATCACCCCCGGCCACGCCAGCAGCGTGAGCCCGACCGGCCGGTAGAGCCACGGCAACGCGTCGCCGCCGCCCAAGGCGCGGGCGCCCAGGGCGTACGCGGCCTCGTCGTGACCGAGCGGCGGCGAGACCGACAGCAGCAGCCCGACCGTGACCGCCCACAGCGTCAGGCTCGTGATCAACATCCGCCGCTCGTGGCTCATCGCGCGCGCTGCATAACACACACCGCCGGACCTGGCGCGGCGGAGGCGCCGGCGCGGCGGAGGCGCCGGCGCGCTGCCACTCAGTTGGCTCGCGGCGGCTCGATGCGGAACCAGATCACGCGCGGCGCGTGGCACTCGCGGCAGGTGAGGCGGGTGCGGCGCAGCCGGCCGCGCGCGTGCTCCACGACCTCGTGATCGTCGAGCGTGAGCTCAGCCTCGCACACGGCGCAGCGGGTGTCGCGCGCGCGGCCGTCGATCACCGACGCGGTCTCGACCACGATGGGCCGCTCGGGTGACCCGCCCGGCTCGAGCTCGGCCAGCCTGACGCGGTCCTTCGCCAGATCGATCGCGGCGCGCTCAGCCGAGCGGCGCAGCCCGCGCGGGGACAGCCTGCGCTTCTTGGTCACGACGCCCCCGCCGGCGCGAAGGCGATCACGCTGTAGGCGATCGCCTCCTTGTCGCCGAGGTTGTGGTAGCTGTGGCGCTGATCGCCGCGGAAGTAGACGACGTCGCCCTCGGCGAGGCGGTAGCTGACGCCGGCGACGGTGAGCTCGACCGCGCCGCGCTCGCAGGTGAGGTACTCGCGCGTGCCGGGCGTGTGCGGGATGCCGACCAGGCGGCCGCGCGGCGACAGGCGCAGCCGCTCGATGTCCAGGCCGGCCAGGCTCTCGGGCAGGAGCTTGCGGATCACCGCGTCGCCCCGGCGCCGCTCGACCAGCTGGGCGGCGGGCACCAAGCGGCCGGGCTCGCGCGGCGGCTCGAGCAGCTCCTCGAGCCTGACCTGCAGCGCGGCCGCGACCTTGAGCAGCACCGCCAGCGTCGGGTTGGCCGCGCCCGACTCGAGGTGGGTCCAGGTCGCGCGCGGCAGGCCGGCGCGGCGCGCCATCGCCACCTGCGAGACCCCGCGGGCCTCGCGCAGGTGGCGCAGGTTCTCGGCCAGCCGCGCGCTCTCGGGGCGCTCGTCGTCGGCTCTTCGCATGGCAGGAGAATAGCAGCCGCGCCAATCGGGTGGCCAGGCCCGTGGCTTGGCCGACTGCCAATGTATCGGCAGGAATGTCGACAAGCTGGCGCAGCACGCTACTCCCTGGGCAGGACTCCAGAGGGGAAGGAAACGACATGACGAACATCAAGAACACGGCGGCGCTGGTGACCGGCGCCAGCCGGGGACTCGGACGGGCACTGGCGATCGAGCTCGCCCAGGCGGGCGCACGGGTGGTGCTGGTGGCGCGCGGCGAGGCGGCCCTTGCCGAGGTGGTGCGCGAGATCCGCGCCGCGGGAGGTTCGGCGCACGCGCTCGCCGGCGACGTCGGCGACAAGCAGGCGGCGCACCGCCTGGCGGGCGCGGCGGCGGCGCTGGTCGGGCCCATCGAGCTGCTGATCCACAACGCCAGCACGCTGGGGCCGACGCCCTTGCGACTCCTGCTCGACACCGACTGCGAGGATCTCGGCGCGGTGCTCGAGACCAACCTGATCGGCCCGTTCCGGCTGACCAAGATCATCGCCGGCGCGATGGCGCTGCGCGGGCAGGGGACGATCGTGCACGTGAGCTCCGACGCGGCGGTGTCGGCGTACCCGCGCTGGGGCAGCTACGGGGTCTCGAAGGCCGCGCAGGACCACCTGAGCCGGATCCTCGCGGCCGAGCTGGACGGCACCGGCGTGCGCGTGCTGGCGGTCGACCCGGGCGAGATGGACACGGCGATGCATCGCGACGCCATCCCCGAGGCCGACCCGGCGACGCTGGCGCGGCCGGCGCTGGTCGCGGCCACGCTGGTCGCGCTGCTGCGCAGCCAGGATCCGCGCGCCGCGAGCGGGGCGCGCGTGGAGGCGAGCTCGTGGTCGCGCTGAGCCCGACGCCGCGCGCGCCGTCGGTGCCGCGTGCGCCGATCGCGCCCGCGAGTGTTTCGGAGAGCGGCGCGCCCGCGCCGGCCGATGCTCCAGGGGCGCGGGTCTCCTCCCGCGATGTGCGCTTGCTGATCGTCGACCGGAGCGCGCGTCGCCTCGAGGTGGCGCCGTTCGCGTCGCTGCCGGCCCGGCTCGCGCCCGGCGATCTGCTGGTCGTCAACGACGCCGCGACTCTGCCGGCCTCGCTCACCGGCGAGGACGCGCTCGGCAGGGCGCTCGAGGCGCGCCTGGTCGGCCCACCCGAGGGTGCGCGCGTCCAGGCGCTGCTGCTCGGGACCGGCGATCACCGCACCCGCACCGAGGATCGCGCGCCGCCGCCAGCACTGGCGCCCGGCGCGAGCCTGCGCTTCGCGCGCGCCGGCGTGCCCGCGCCACTCTTCGCCACCGTCGTGGCGTGCTCGCCGATCTCGGCGCGTCTGGTGGAGCTGGTCTTCGACCGCGACGGCGATGCGCTGTGGAGCGCGCTCTACGCGCTCGGCCGGCCGGTGCAGTACGCGCACCGGGGCGAGCCGCTCGCGCTCTGGGACGTGCAGACCGCCTATGCGACGCGTCCGTGGGCCGCCGAGATGCCCTCGGCGGGCCGGCCGCTCACCTGGGCAGTGCTCGCGCCGCTGGCCGCGCGGGGCGTGCGCACCGTCGCGCTGACGCACGCGGCCGGGCTGTCGGCGACCGGCGACGCGGCGCTCGACGCCGCGCTGCCCTGGCCCGAGCGCTACGAGATCCCGCCGGCGACCGCCACGGCGATCGCAGCGACGCTCGCGCGCGGCGGGCGAATCGTCGCCGTGGGCACCAGCGTGGTGCG
>JBKJOI010000975.1:0-15682 GCA_046595695.1 Haliangiales bacterium
CGACGAGATCACGCCCGCGTCCACGAAGGCCACGAGGCCGATGCGGCGGAGCCAGGCCCAGTGGCCCAGGTTCACGTTCAGGTCACGCGCGATGGTGCCGCGCCACTCGAGGTGAGCGCTGACGCGCGCGCGGCCGAGCAGCTCGCTGGCGCCGTAGCCGCGCAGGCTGCCCGCGCCGCCCGCGCCCAGCAGCTGGGCCGAGCCGCGGATGTCTCCGAAGACCACCGCGGCGTCGGCGTTGGCGACGATGGTGTGGCCATCGAGGGGCGTCACGGTGCGCGTGAAGTCGGCGGCGAGCGCGCCGGTCTGCAGGACCTCGCCGCGCGGCACCTCGGTGTAGTCGAGGTCGCCGTCGCCGTCCACGTCGACGGGCGGGTCGTCGTCGAAGCGCGTCAGGGTCCAGCGCGCCGAGACGCCCCAGCCGCGCACGCGCATCGGCTCGAACAGCACCAGGCGGTCGTCCTGGCCGAAACCGGCCGACAGCGACAGGCGCGTGCCCGGCACGTGGTCGAGCCGGTCGGTCAGGCGCTGCAGGCCCAGGCCGAAGCCGGCCGAGCCGAGCGGCCGGTTGGCCGCGATCTTCTCGCCGAAGCGGCGCGAGTAGCCGACGAAGCCGCCCGCGGCCACCGTCTCGGTGGTGAACGCCTGCAGCCGGAGCGCGTGGCGGTTGTCGTGGATGCGCCGGAAGGAGAAGTCGGCGGCCACCGAAAGCGTGCCGTCCGAGCCGAAGAGCAGCCCGAAACTGTTGTAGAGGAACTTCACCCGCGGCGGCGAGCGGTCGTCGAAGCGCGGATCGTCGGGCGAGCCCGGCGGCGCGGCCTCGACCAGGCGCGCGCGCGGGTCGAGCGTCACCGACTTCAGCTGCTTCGACGACGAGCGCAGCGTGAGCTCGGCCGCGTCGCCGCGGCCGTCCCAGCGCAGCTTGTGCTGCTTGCCGGCGCCGTCGACGACCACGACCTCGACCGGCTCGACCGGCGCGGGATCGCCCGCGATGCCCTGCTTCTCGACGCGGATCACGTGCGTGTAGCCACCGCCGGGCGCGTCCGAACGCGATCGCCGCGCGAGCCGGTAGTTCACGCGCGGGTAGGCGCCGCCCCACTGGCGGAAGAACCAGCCCAGGCTCGTGCCCGCCACCGCCTCGGCGGCCGGGCGCAGGCGCGTCTCGCCCAGCACGACCCGGCGCATGACCTCGCCGAAGTCCTCGGGCGGCAGCAGATCGCGCAGCTTCTCGTAGTAGAGCCCGCCGCGCGGCCGCTGGTGGTTCCAGCGCCGCACGTCGTCGCGGAAGCCGTCCTCGTCGGCGATGGCGCCGAAGTACGCGCCCGCGAACGCCACCTGCGGCGCGTAGATCAGCTGGTCCACCGCCGGCACGAACGCGACCGGCGCGAGCACCGTCTGCGCGAACTCCTGCTTCTTGTACTCGCGCACGGTGAACAGATCGAGCAGGTAGCTCGCCGCCGCCTCGGCCTCGACGCCGCGGTCGCGCGCGCTCGCGCCCGGCAAGGGCGCGCGCCGCGCGAAGTACTCAGCGTAGAGCGCGCGCACCAGCTCGCGCGCGTGGAACTTGCGGAAGCGCTTGGCCGGGAAGATGCGGAACAGACGATCCGAGACCAGCACGACCCCGGGGTGCGCGAGCGCGAGATCCAGGCGCAGCGGCGCCTCGACGACGGTGAGGCGCGTGCCCGCGGGCAGCGGCGCGCCCGCCTCGGCGAGCAGGTCGAGCGCCTGCGCCGCCGCGTCGAGCGCCATCTTGGCCCAGTCCTCCTGCGAGTAGGCGAGCACCTGGTGCTCGGCGTCGTCGGCGGGCGGCGGCGCGGTACGGCCCAGGTAGACCAGGTGCACGCCGCGGTGCTCGCGCTCCGAGCGCCACAGGTCGGGCGCCACGCGCACGGTCAGGTGCGTCGCCTGGCCGACCAGCGGCACGCTGCTCGCGTCCTCGAAGGCGTGCGCGCCGACGACCACGTCGGCCTCCTGCGCGAGCGCGAGCTCACCTGACCAGCGCACGAAGGCGGGCGGCGCGGCCAGGTCCCAGCCGGCCTCGTCGAGGGTCGCCAGCATGGGCGCGACCCCGCCGGCGAGCGTGCAGTCGCCGCCGTCCACGCAGCCGAAGGCGCCGAAGCGATCCGGCACGCGCGCCTCGTACGGCAGGGCCAGGGTGGCGCGGGCACCGGGCGCGAGCGGCGCGGCCAGGGTCACCTCGACGAGCGTGCCCGGGCCGGCGAGCGCGTGCGGCGCGACCCGCACGGTCGCGTCGATCCAGGCGTCACCGAAGCGCTGGCGCACCTTGCCGAGGCGCATCCAGCCCGGGTTCCACTCGCCCGGATAGACCCAGTAGAAGCTGACGTCGTCGAGCTGCTCGGGCCGCGTCGCGAAGCGGTTCGGGTAGAGCCACACGTACGCGCGCGTGAGCGGCGCGTCGGTGACGTTGTCGAAGCCGAGCCGTACGCTGCCGCGCAGCGCGCCGCGCTCGGCGTCCAGGCGGGCGACCACGTGTGCCGTGGGCAGCCCCTCGGCGTGCGCGCGGCCCTCGCCCCACCACGCGGCCAGGCCCCCGAGGAGCAAGGCCCACACGGCGCGACGCTTCATCGCCGCGATAGTAGCTTCAGGCGACCGCCGAAGTCGACGGTGGGCTACGGCGCCCTGCGCTACTGCGCCATCTTGAATTCTTTGCCGCCCGGATCGAGCGGGCCGGAGTGCTTCTTCTCCGGCGGTGCCACGAGGTTCGGATCCGGGTTGGCGCCCAGGCGCAGGTACTCGGTGGTCGGCGGGTACTCGAGCTTCTTCTTCTCGGTCTTGACCTTCTTGCCGTCCTTGAAGAAGACGCGCCGTCGCTCCAGCTTGTAGCCGGGGAAGCCGCCCTGCTCCACGATCGACGTGCCGATGGGCAGCGTCATGTCCTCGCGGGTGATGGTCTCGTAGGGCTTGGTCTCGAGGATCTCGCGCTCGAACTGGATCTTGTCGTAGGGACGCGGCTTGCCCAGGATCTCGACGCGCACGACGCCCTGCGCGACCACGTAGCGGATCGCGACCGGGAACTCGTACGGGTTCTTCATCTTGAAGTCGGTCGACGGGTAGACGACCGTGGCGTCCATGCCCATCGGGATGTACCCGCTCGGCCGCGAGTGCGGGCGCGAGAACGGGAACTCGAGGCCGGCGAAGAAAGCGGCGCCGTGCAGCGTCGACGAGATCTGGCAGGTGCCGCCGGCCAGGCCGTCGATCATTTCGCCCGCCTGGATCACGTGCGCGACGCGGTAGCCCTCCTTCTCGGTGCGATCGCCGACGATGGCATTGAAGGAGAACTCCTCGCCCGGCATCAGGATGTGGCCGTTCAGCTTCTCGGCCGCGACCTTGAGGTTGTAGTTACGGTCCTTCTCGACCATCGGGTACTTGGTCTCGTAGAAGCCCATGATGTTCGAGACGTCCAGGTTGCCCAGCTTCTCGCGCGTGACCACCGGCGGGATCTCGCCGGAGATCAGACCGACCTCGTGGGCGCCCGCGCGCGCGCCCTGCTCGAGCACGCCCAGCGAACCGTAGATGTCGATGCCGAAGCCGGCCTGCTCGGCGAGCACGATGCGCTTCTCGAGATCGGCGCGCGCATCGACGGGCGCGCGATCGTAGGTGGTCTTGTAGTCGACCAGCGCGGCGAGCGCCTTCTCACGATCGAGCGCGACCGGCACCAGCAGCCCGCCCGACGCGTAGTAGTCGGGTGAGATGTCGCCCGGCTGCGTGCCCAGCCGCGCCAGCCGTGCGGCCTCGCGCTTCACCGAGTCCTCGTCGACGACCAGCGCGAGCTGCGACCAGGTCGACTCGACCGACCGCTCGCCTACCGTGAGCTTCACCGGCTGGGCGAGGAACGCCTCGGCCGCGGTCTGCAGCGGCGCGATCAGCGCCTCACCACCGGCCTTTGGTGCGGCCACCGCAGCGGGAGTGGACGCCGCCTGGGCACCTCGCATCTGCGTGGCGTAGATCCCGAGCAGCGCCGCGCCGCTCACGCCGAGCACGCCGGCCGCGACCAGCAGGCCTCGTTGCCGGCCGCCCGTCCGAGGTTCGGGCGGGGATCCTACGGTGACACCAGTAGCACCAATCGACTCGGACATGTCGCCTCCAACTTAGCATGCGCGCGCAGACCGCTCCAAACGCCGCGAACCCTGCCCTGCCCTGCGCTGCATATGAGGTGCCGGGGCGCAGGAACGCGCAACTTCGTGGCGAGGCGGCGCAAGTCCATGAGATGCCACGACCGGTCCTTCGCGGGCGCGCCGGGGCGTGTCACACCGGCCACGCGCGGCGTTCCGCGGGGACACGCCCGAGCGGGCGCGCGGCCGCGCCGACGCTAGATCGCACGCCCGCTTTGACAGCCCCGGATCGTTCGTGCACGCTTTCTACACATGGGCTCGCTACAGACGACCAACCAGAAGACCGCGCGCCGCAAGGGGCTCACCGCCGCCGCCGTCGCCGGTGGCTCGGCGCTCGTGCTCACCGCCGCACCCGTCCTCGGCGTGATCGGCCTCGTCGGCGCCGGCTACCTCGCCTTCGACTGGTTCATGTACCGCGCCAAGCGCGGCATGCGTTTCTGACCGGGTCAGCGGGCCGTTCGAGCCGGGCGCCGAGGGCGCCGAGGTACGGGCAGCTCCCACTCGCAGCCGCGCGCTCGCGGGGCGCTTCCGTTGACCGGCGTGCTTCGTCCTCGGTACACTGCCAGGGCTTTGGACGTCAACTTCGAGAGCGGCGACGAGGGGGCAGACCTCTCCGAGCTCGCCGCGGGTGGCGACGGCGCTGCTTCGGGAGGCCGTCTGGCTCCCGGAGTGGCCCTCGCCCAGGGTCGTTTCCAGATCGCCACGCTGATCGGCCGCACGGCCTTCGGTGAAGTCTACCGAGCCACAGACAGGACCACCAACCAGCCCGTCGCCCTCCGCCTCCTGAACGCCGAGCTCGTGCGCGACGCCGCCTCGCTGGAACGCCTGCAGAAGGTGGTCGCCGGGGTCTCGCGCATGGAGCACAAGAACATCGCGCACACGCTCGAGTGCGGTGCCGAGAGCGGCATGGCCTACGTGGTCACCGAGTACGTCGATGGCCAGACGCTGCGCGCGCTGCTCTCGCGCAAGCGCGCCGCCGGCGGCGCCGCGTTCTCGCTCAAGGGCGCCTACAACGTGATCGCCCACGTCTGCAACGCCCTGACCTACGCCCACCAGGCCACCTGGCACGGCGCGGTCTCGGCGTCGAACGTGCTCGTCAACAAGGCCGGCCGCGTGAAGCTCACCGAGTTCGGCCTGGCGCGCGCGTTCCCGCAGTTCGGCCGGCTGGCGACCGAGTTCCCCGCCGACCTGGCCGCCGTGGCGCCCGAGATCGCGACCTCACCGGCCACCGCCGACGGCCGCGCCGACGTCTACTCGGTCGGCGCCGTGCTCTACGAGCTGCTCACCGGACGCGAGCCGTCGCAGAGCCTGGTGCGGCCGAGCGCGGTGCAGCCTGGGCTGGCCGCCGAGGTCGACCAGATCGTCGCGCGCTGCCTGGCGCCCAACCCGGGCGACCGCTTCCCCGACGTCGCGCAGCTCAAGGCGGCGCTCGCGCAGGCGGTCGAGCGCGGCGGCGCCGCCGCCGGCCAGGCGCCACGTACGACGCTGCCCCCGGGCGGCGTGCGCGCGAGCGCGCCGCCCGCCCCGGGCTCGGCCCCGCCGCGCGCCACACCCGGGCCCATGCCGCGGGTCTCCGCGCCGCAGCCGCGCGTGTCCGGTGCGGCTGTCGCGATGGCCGACGAGAACGAGGAGAAGTGGCTGATCCAGAAGGGCAAGCTCGACTTCGGGCCGTTCTCCTTCGCGCAGATCAAGCAGCAGATCGCCGCCGACCAGATCGAACCGCAGCACGTGATGATCGACAACGAGAACGGCCAGCGCGGCCGGGTCGATGACCACCCGCTCCTGCACGACCTGGTCATGGCGGCGGTGCAACGCCGCGACGACGCGCGCCGCGCCAACGCCGAGCACCACGTGGTCACGGCCGACAAGCGCAAGGGCACCACGCTGTACGCCGTGATCGGCGTGGGCGTGATCGCGCTCGTCGTCGGCGGCTACTTCATCGTCGAGGCGGTGAAGGGCGGCGACAAGAAGAAGCAGACCGCCGAGATCGCGTCGCTCGAGACCTCCGAGCTCAACTTCACCATCAAGCTCGCCGACCAGCCCAAGCGGCCGCCACGCGATCCCAACCGCAAGGCCGGGCCGCGCGTGCCGCGCGCCGCCGGCTCGTCGGGCGGCGGCGGCGGCTTCGACGAGGCGCTCGACCTGGGCAGCGCCGAGGACGGCGAGGAGAGTGAGACGCTCGCCAACTCCGACATCAACCCGGTGCTGCAGCGCTACGGCGGCAAGCTGGGTCGCTGCCTGGGCGGCGGCAACGGCCGCCACGCCAACATCGAGTTCATCATCAAGGGCAACGGCAAGGTGAGCGCGGTGCGCGTCAACGGCCAGGAGGGCGGCCCGCTGACCACGTGCATCCGCGGCTCCATGACCGCGATGCAGTTCCCGACGTTCAACGGGCCGCGCACGCGCGCCTCGTTCGACATCAGCTTATGAGCTCGGACGCAGGATCAACCGGCTTCCGGCTGATCTCGCCGCGGCGCCAGGTCGGCCTCGGCTGGAGCCTGGCGCTGAGCCTGCTGTTCGGCATCGCCTTCCTGCCCATCGCCACCGCCGAGCACTGGCTGGGCGCGGGCTTCGTGCAGGCCGGACAGCCGGCGCCGTACACCGCTCGCCTGCCCAACCTGGGCATGTCGTTCGACGAGTACGGGCGGCTCATCTCGCGCGGCGGGCGCATCATCGTGGCGCGCGGCGAGGTCGCGACCCCGGCTCAGGCGTACATGGCGCAGACCGCGCGCGCCGCCGAAGGCCAGGGCGTCATGTCGGTGCTGGGCCTGCTGTTCGCGTTCGCGCTGACCGGGCTCCTGCTCAGCGCGTACCTGCGCACCTCGCAGAAGGGCCGGCTGCTGCAGGTCCAGCTCACCGCGTTCGCGGCCGCGCTGGTGATCGCCGCGGCCGCCAAGCTGCTGCTGCTGCTCACGCCGCTGTCGCCGTTCCTCTTGCCGGTCGGCGCGCTCGCGCTCCTGCTCGCGGCGCTGGTCGATCGCTCGGCTGGCGTCGGCACCGCGGTCGCCATGGGCCTCATGATCGCGACGCTCACGCCCGCAGGCGCCCCGGTCGGGCTGGTCCTGGCCACGCAGGGCCTGGCGGCGACGCTCGCGCTGGTGCGCGGGCGCAAGCGGCGCGACTTCATGCTCGCCGGCCTGGTCGGCGCGGGCGCCTCGGTGAGCGCGTACATCGGCGTCTACTTCCTGTACGCGCAGACGCTGCCGCTCACCGAGCTCGCCGATCCCTTCCGTTCGCCGCTGGTGGCCTCGCTGGTCGGCGGCCTGCTCATCGGGCCGGTCGCGGTGCTGGTGCGGCCGCTCATCGAGCGCTCCACCGGGCAGATCTCGAAGACGCGCCTGATCGAGCTGGCCGACCTGCAGAACCCGCTCTTGCGCCAGATCGCGACCCAGTCGCCGGGCACCTGGCAGCACAGCCTGGCGATGGCGAACATGGCCGAGGTCGCGGCCAACTCCATCGGCGCGAACGCCCTGCTCACCCGCTGCGGCGCCTACTACCACGACCTCGGCAAGGCGCTGCAGCCGCAGTACTACATCGAGAACCTGAGCCCGGGCGCGCCCAGCCCGCACGACTCGCTGCCGCCCGAGGTCTCGGCCGACGCGATCTTCTCGCACGTGACCGAGGGCGTACGGCTCGCGCGCACGCACAACCTGCCCGAGCCGATCATCGACTTCATGCACATGCACCACGGCGACGGCCTGCTCGAGTACTTCTGGAGCAAGTGCCAGGAACAGGGCAATCCCAAAGGGCTTCGCGAGGGCGCGTTCCGCTACCCGGGCGTGCCGCCGCAGTCGCGCGAGACCGCCATCCTGTGCATCTGCGACGCGGTCGAGGCGGCCTCGCGCACGCTCAAGCAGCCCGACGCCCGCACCATCGAGTCGCTGGTGCAGCGCATCGTCTACGGCAAGCTGCACCTGGGCCAGCTCGACGAGTCAGGGTTGTCGGTCGCGGATCTCAAGATCCTGGCGGCGACGCTGGTGGACACGCTCAAGCACGCGCACCACGTGCGCATCGAGTACCCGTGGCAGCACGAGGAGCGCGCGCGCGCCGCCGCGGCTGCGGCCGGCACGCCGATCCCACCCCGGGCCAGCGATCAGCTCACCATCCCGGGCACGCCCGGCTCGCGCGACGAGGCCGCGGTCACCGGCAAGGTGCGGAGCGCGCCCCTCGTCGTCCCGGCGGGAGCGCCGATCGCGCCGATGCCCCACCAAGAGACCGGGCGCTTCGTCGGCAACCAGCTCGACTCGGCCGATGCGCCCCGGCCGCTCTGGCCCAGCGCCGACGGCTCGGGCGTGCTGCCCGCGGTGACCGCCGTCGGCCTCTCACTCGACACCCCGGTGCCCGGCACGATCACGGTGATCTCGGGACCGACCACCGGGCCCATGGACGCGGCCACACCCGGCAAGCCGTCCGGTCAGGTCGCCGTGCCGGCGGCCGATGCGCCCTTGCCCGACGAGGAGCCAGTGCCGCCGGCGCGCCCGTCGACCCAGGAGCTGCTCGCGAGCGAGGACGCGGTGGCCGCCGCGCCCGCGCCCGACGATCTCGCGCCCGGCACGCTCATCATCGGGCCGCCGCCGGCGACGCAGCCGCACGAGCGCGATCGCCGCCGTCGCAACACGCCCACGCCGACGCCACGGGGCGTACGGCGCAGCGACTCGCCCCTGGCCACACCCACGCCACGCGGGAGCGACGCGCAGCGCAGCGACGAGGCCGACGGCGAGGACAGCGTCATCACCGGTCCGATCGTCACGCCCGCCGTGCCGCACGCGTCCATGACGCCACCCAAGCGGCGCGGGCCGCCGGTGCCGCCCAGGCGCGGCGAGTAGCTAGTCCGGGGTGATGCGGGCGGGGTCGCCCGGCGCTTACTTGGAGAAGCCGGCGCTGCGGTCGCGGCGCACGCCGTCGCCGCGGTCGATCTTCACGGCCAGCACGCTGGTCGCGATGAACGCGAAGGTCTCGCCCCGGGTCGTGGTGGCGACCAGGTGCTCCTTCTCCGAGTCCACCCTGACGACCTTCGTGATGGAGAGCGTCTCGCCCTCCAGGGCGATGAAGAGCGTGACGTCTGCCTCGGCGGGCATGAGGAAGGTCGCGCCGTCCTTGCGCGCGCCCAGCTTGGTCAGCACCTGCACGAGCGTTTCCGTCGTCATCGCGGGCCTCCGTTTGGCACTCCTACGGATAGCGCCCTGCCTGTGAACACGCAAGCGCGCGCTTGGATCGCGGAGATTTGGTGGGGATCTCGCTGACGCCCTTGTGGTGCGTATCGGGCGTATTTCACAGGCGCAAAACCTTGCGCTGCAACACTTTGAGGCATGTCGATCTCGCAAACTCCTGTGCGCCATGCTTGCGCGCGTTTCCACAGGCCAGAATCCTTGTGGCGCAAGACTTCCAAAGAGCACGATGCACACGACTCGCGTCGCAGGTGCGCTCCCGCGCTGTCCACACGCCGCTGTGGAGGCCATGTGCACAACCTGTGGGCAACTTGGTACAGCGCAACGCGTCGTAATCATTCCGCTCCGGAAGTGGACGCTCGACGGATCGCGAGCGGCGTTGACGGCCGATCCCGGGCTTTGTAGGGTCGTCCTTGTCGGGCGGCACGAAGCGCCCTGAGCAATCGCCTCGGCGGACGGAACCCCGGCCTGTATCTGGCGGACGAACCGGACGAAGGCGGCAGGCGTGAACCCAGGAGGGGCAGATCGGTCGGCGCGGCCTAACCCGCTGCGGCGACGCGGATCGATTCACTCGCGGCTCGAAACCCTGAAGACGACGAACGTCCCCGCCGGGTAGGCCACCCGGCGCGGTCAAACCAACGTCAAGAGGGTAAGCCGACGGCGACGAGCCGTCGGGGCTGCGAGGGAGGAACAAACCCCTGGAGGGCAGAATCCCAGGAGCGCCACCCGCCTGAAAAATGGCGGGAGGGCGGCGAGAGGAACAAGCCGCTGAGAGGTCGAGAAAACCTGCGAGCGGCACCGTAGCCAGCGGGGTGGGACCCGCCGGCGCATTCCCGGACGACCTCCGGGAACGTGGACTCTCTCCACCGCGAGCGTTGAAGGGACGAAGAACCCCAGGAGAGGTGCCCGGCGCCGAGAGGCGGCGGGCGGAGCTCGGCGGGCAGCACCGTGAAGGCGGGTCGAACCTCAGGAAAGGAACGCCCCAGGAGTCGCGTCCTGGGGTGCGGTCGGAGGGCGGAACACCAGATGGACGTCGCGTGGCGAGCGCGGCGTCGAACCGGGAGTCGGCAACCCAATGCGCCGACTACGCTGCTGACTGGCAAGACTTTGAAGAGGACGACAACTCCACGACGGTCGTCATGCACCGCGGCAACGCGAGCATGACCCCCGCCCTGCTCTCACCCTCTGGAGGGGCAGCTCAGGGCATCGCGCCGAACGGCGACACGACCCCCGCGCAAGCGGGGTTTCGTGTTTTCGGGGCTCGTGACGAGCCGCCCGACCTGCGACTTCCACTGTGACTTGCCAGGTGACAGCCAGGGCGGTTGGCCTCCAGGGGTGGGACAGTGCGACGCTGGCGAGTGATCTCCGGCACTTGCGTCCCTGGCGCGGTTGATGCTTTCGTGCGGGGCATGGAGAACATCCGTCGCTCGTTCGCAGCCAGTGTCCTTCTCTGTGGCGTGCTCGCCTCGCTCGGGTCGAGCAGTCAGCCCACGATCAACGCCGCCGCCAAGGCCGACGTGGATCGTCGCGTGGCCGCGCTCGCGCCCTCGACGCGCGCGTTCCCGGCGCCGACGACCGCAGAGCCGCCGCCGCTCGCGGCGGGCCAGTGGATCACGGTCAAGCAGACCGACCAGGACGGCCGGCCCTCGTTCAACACCTTCAAAATCGTCGGCATGCAGGACGGCGCGTACTGGTACGAGGTCTCGATGGACTCGTACTACGGCCACACCGCGGTGCGCATGCTGCTCGCGGTCGGTGATCGCCGCGATCCCGCGACGTTCGATGTGCGCGCCTACTTCATCAAGGACGCCGAGGGTCGCGTGCAGGAGATGCCGGCCGCCACGCTCGGCATGGTGCGCAGCACCTACCAGTCGATGCTCGATCAGCTCGTGATCCGCTGGGATCAACTGCCGCAGGAGGACGTGACCGTCGTCGCCGGCAGCTTCTCGATGAGCTTCAAGGGCCGCTCCACGGTCTCGATGGCGGGCATGAGCGCCACCAGCGACGTCTGGTACCACCCCGCGGTGCCGGTGAACGGCCTGGTGAAGTCGATCGGCGTGGATCGTCCGTCGACCCTCGAGCTGATCGACTTCGGCCTCGAGGGCGCGCGGTCGGAGTTCTAACGAACGCCGCGGTCTCGGTGCCCTCGGGGTCGGCGGTTGTCAGTTGACGCCCACGGCGACAACCATTTCACAAGGGCCCTCGAAGCCGTTGGGGGTCTGGAACTTCGCGAGCTCGTCAGCGATCTCGCGCCACGCATCCTGCTTGGCGGCCTCATCCAAGGTCGAGAGCATCTGATGCAGTGCACCAAACGACTCCTGCTCGAAGCGTACGCAGTCGGTGGAGGCCGGCATACGCAGCGGGGCCTGCACCACGCGAGTCTCGATATCCCGAAAACCTGCCTTGGCGAACGCGGCCTCGAGGACACCAGGCGCGCCGAGACTGAACGGGCCGGGTTGGCCCGGCAACGGTGGCCCGAGGTTGGCGCGCCGACGGATGATGCCCACCGGTGTCGAGAAGAACGTGTTCTTGTCGGGCGTGGAGTAGACGATCGCGGCGACGCGTCCGCCTGGCTTGAGGGCGCGCTTCATCCCGGCCAGCGCCTTCTGCTGGTCGGGGAAGTAGATCAATCCAACGCGCGAGATCACCGCATCGAAGGTTCCTTCTGGAACATCGAGGTTCTCACCGTCCATGACCTGGCACCCAACGTTGGAGTGGCCCTGGCGCTTCGCCTCGGCGGCCGCGAATTCGAGAATCTTCGAGGAGATGTCGGTCGCGAGGACGTGCCCTGTCGGGCCAACCCTGCGCGCCGTCGTCATCGTTTGCTCGCCGGCTCCGGCCGCTACATCGAGGACACGATGGCCGGGCCCGACCTTGGCCATGTCGAGCATCGCCTCGGTCACGGGCCCAAGCCACGAACTCAGGGTTGATCCCCACCGATGCCACGCCTCGGCAGCTTCCTGCCACTGCTGTTGCGTCGTCTGCTTGTACTTGACCGGATCAAACGTAGACATGGGCCCCCCGAAAACGTGATTTGACTGCAGCTGCCAGCCTCGACACATCAAGGAGGCCAGCTGAAAGTAACAGGCACCCTAAACGCGCACAACGGAACCCACATCGATTCCCAGTGGGCACACGTTTCCGTGAATCTCGCCGGGTACGACGGCGCGCCACGGGACGCCATAACCCGCTTCGTGGACCGGGCTCTACGGACTAAGATCCGCGGATGACGCCGAGGCGACACCTCTCTTGGCTCCTGGCCGTCACGCTCACGCTCGGGCTGTCGGCCTGCAGCGACGACGGCGACGACGGTGACGACGATGCTCCGCCGCCCGCGCCGGATGCCACGGTGGTCGACGCGGGCGTCGTCGACGCAGCGCCGCTCGGGGCCTGCTCGCCCGAGGACGCTTCGTACACGGCGTGTGGTTGTGGATGTTGCCCGGGCGCGTCGCCGCTGGACCGCTGCCTCGACCGCGACGCGGGCGAGACGCTCGAGAGCGTGCAGGCGGCCGACGAGGCCGCGGCGATGAGCCCGGGCTGCCCGATGGCGGGCTGCGGTACGCCGATCGTCTACCGCTGCTGCGAGTGAGGCACGCCGGAGGTCACTGGGCGTGCGGCACGCGCACGAGCGCGGTCGTGCTCGACACCGCGCCGCCGGAGTCGCCGCAGATCACGCCGATCGTGTAGGTGCGGCCGGGTCCCGCGCCGGCGCGCTCGGCGCGCAACTTCACGTGGTGACCGTCGACGATCTGCCAGTCGGGCCCGGTGTCACCGTCGCCGGTGCCGTTCTGCGGCTCGCTCGAGCTCACGACCAGCGAGCAGGTGGTGCCCGGGCAGTTGTCCGTGACCGTGTAGGCAACGGTCACGTTGGTCATCGTGTGGTTGGGCGGCCACAGCGTGGTCTTGCTGGGCGTCGCCGCCGAGAGCACGGGCGCGGGGTTGCGCGCGACGATCAGCACCGACGCGCTGTTGTCGAGCGCGTTGGGATCGGCCTGCACCGACGAGACCACCGCATCGCTCGACAGCACGGCGCCGTCGGGCAGGCTGCACGACAGGCTGGCGCTGATCGTGCCGCTCACGCGCTCGCCGCCGGCGAGCGCCGGCCAGGCGAGCGTGCGGTGGGCGCCGCTGCCGCCGCAGACACCGCCGGGCGCGCTGCAGGCGACGAAGCTGAGGCCGGCGCCGAGCTGCTCCTCGACGAGGACCTCGCGCGCCTGATCGGTGCGCAGGTTGCGCACGGTGAGGGTATAGGTGACGGTGCCGCCGGTGACCACCGAGATAGCCGACGCGGCGTGCTCGAGCGCGAGATCGGCGAGCACCTCGGCGACGTATAGCGGGTAGTCCATCTCGACGACCTCGAGGCGCGAGTCGTGCGCGCCGTCCTCGAACGCGCCGGTCTGCTGGAACGAGAACAGCAGGTTGTTCCAGTCGTCGAAGTCGGTGAGGCTCACGAGCTCGGCGTTGCCGACCGCGCGCAGCTGGCGATCGTCGCCGGTCTTCGCGGTGTTGCAGGTGCGGTCCGGCCCGTCGTTGATGACCGCGCCGACGATCACGTCGTCGCCGCTGGTGCTCGTCTGGAGCGTGCCGTTGGCGCCGGCGTCGACGCAGGCGCGGTCGCCGTTGACGTCGTTGGTCACACCCGTGTCGGTGTTCACGCTGTTGCAGTTCCAGTCGATGTTGCCGGTCCCGGCCGCGGCCCGCGTGGTGCCGTTCGGGCAGAAGTAGGCACTGTTCGCGCCCGCGCCCGCGCCGATCGAGATGGTCTCGTTGAGGGCGGTCTCGGAAATCGCGGCGAGCAGCCCGCGCGAGAGCGTGAGCACGCCGCCGAGCGGGCCCGCGGCGCCGTCGGGATCGGTGCCGGGGATGCCGGACACCTGGAAGAAGTAGCTCATCAGGCTCAGGTAGTTCGGCTTGTAGTTCGTGCCGTCGGAGCCGCCGTGGCCGAGGTTCAGCGTGTGGCCCATCTCGTGGATGAAGGTGCCCGCCTGCTGCTGCACCGTGCCCACGTCGTTGTCGGCGAGCCCGTCACCGTCGACGTCGGCGGCGCCGCCGGTGTTCCAGCCGCCGAGCGCCACCTGGAAGTCGTTGCCCGGCAGCTCGCCGCAGCCCGAGCTCGTCGACGTGCTCACCTGCTGGTGCGTCCACAGGCTGTAGCGGTAGGCGAAGCGGCGCGGGCTCTGCGGCCCGAAGTTGGCGGGGTCGGCCTTGACCGCGTCGAAGCTGCCGATGCCGGCGCCGCCGTTGAAGCACAGCCCGTTGATGTTGAGCGCGTTCTGGTGCGGGATGCCGTTCGACAGGTCGACGCGCAGATCGATGCCGGTCGTGCCGTCGGGGTTCGACACCGGCGCGTTCGCGAACGCGCTCACCGCGGCGGTGATCGCGGCGGCCTTGGGGCGGTGGCTGTGCGTGTCACCGGCGGCGCAGTCGGAGCCGGCGAGCGCGCAGTCCATCCAGTCGACCTCGACGAACAGGTCCTTGTGGTCCAGCGCGCGCCCGCGGCGGGCAGATCCAGATCGATCGCGCCGTCACCGTCGAGGTCGGCGCCGAAGCGCTCCCAGTCGTCCCACAGGCCGTCGCCGTCCGAGTCGAGGTCGACGCGCACGACCACCGTGATGTCGTTGAAGTCGTTGTCACCGCCACCCGACGTGTCCTCCCAGGCGAGCTGGTAGATGCGGCCGGGGAAGTCGCCGGCGCGCAGCTCGGTGATGTGCACGTGCTCGAGCCCGTCGGAGTTGTCGGCGTCGTTGCTCGACCAGACGAACTCGCAGTCCGCGTCGGTGTCGGCCTGCGCGCACATGTTGAAGCGCAGCGTCGCGCCCGCCGCGAAGCCCTGGATGCCGCCCGTGCCACCGTCCGAGTCAAGCTGCGCGCGGCAGCCGTGCACGGCGGTCTTCTCGCTCACCAGGCGCACACCGCCGAGCCCGCTGATCGCCTCGAGCTTGCAGCCGCTCGCGGCGAGCGCGACACCGGCCGGCCCGGTGACCGACAGAGAGTTGTGGAAGGCAGCGTCCGAGGTGAGCAGCTCGACGGTGACGCGGCCACCCTGGCCGATCACGAGGTCGGCCGCGCGGGCCGGGTCGGCGAATCCGACGACGACGGCGATCATACTGACGAAGAGCAAGGGACGGAAGAGCAAGGGACGAATGTTGGGCACGACGGCCTCCTTGGCTGCATGGAACGCGACGGTGCGCCACCATCGTCGCGAGCGCGACGATCGGCGGGCCACCCATGCGGGCACGCTACACCATGCGACCGCCAGGTGAGATCGCAAAGAGTCCACAGCAGGAGCGACGTAACCTGGCTCACGTCGAATACCGCGGCGTGACTCGCGCCATGGGCTCGATCCTCGATCGCGTGCACCCAAACGGTGATGCCTGCCAC
>JBKJOI010000053.1:0-10888 GCA_046595695.1 Haliangiales bacterium
TTGCACAGCTCGATCCCGTCGACGCCGGGCAAGTTGACGTCGGCGAGCACCAGGTCGAACGCCTGGCTCGCCGCGGCGGTGAGCGCCTCCTCGGCGCTGCCCACCGAGACCACCTGGTGGCCCGCGCGCGTCAGCACATCGGCGCACAGGGTGCGGACGCCGCGTTCATCGTCGACCACCAGCACCGAGCCGCTCGTCATGGACCCCCTAGGATCACGCGAAACGTGGAACCTCTGCCGAGCTGGCTTTCTACCTCGATCCGCCCGCCGTGATCGAGGACGATCTGTTGCGAGACCGCGAGCCCCAGCCCGGTGCCCATGCCCGGGCCCTTGGTGGTGAAGAACGGCTCGAAGATGCGCGCCAGCAGCTCGGCCGGGATGCCCGGGCCCTGGTCGGCGAACTCGACGTCGACGCGGGCGTCGCCCCGGGCGCGCGCGCGGATGGTCAGCAGGCCGCCGCCGTCCATGGCCTGCGCCGCGTTCTGCGCCAGGTTGACGAACACCTGCTCGAGCCGGCGTGCGTCGCCCACCGGCGAGGGCAGCCCGGCCGCGACGTCGAGCACGAGCTGCACGCGCCGGGCGCGCAGGGCAGGGGCGCACAGCGCGGCGGTGCGCTCGCACAGCGCGGCCACGTCGATGGGGCCGCTCGGCTCGCGGCCCTCCGACTCGGCGCGCGAGTAGTCGAGCAGGCTGCGCACGATCCCCTGCACGCGGCGCGCCTCGCCGGCGACCAGCTCGAGCCCCGGGCGATCCGCATGCTCCGCCGGCTTGTCCTCGAGCAGCAGGCTCGCGTAGCCGAGGATCGTCGTCAGCGGGTTGTTGATCTCGTGCGCCACGCCGGCGGCGAGTGCGCCCACCGTGGCCAGGCGCTCGCCGCGCGCCAGCGCCTCGCGCAGCTTCTCGCGCTCCTCGAGCCGCCGCGCCATGTCCTCGAAGCGGCCGGCGAGGACGCCGATCTCACCCGGCGCGGCGGCGGGCGCGGCGGCCGCGGGCAGCCCGGTGAGCGCGCCGGCGGGCAGGGCGGCGAGCGCGTCGACGCGCCGGCTGAGCCGCTCGAGCGGCCGGGTGAGCGCGCGCGCGAGCAGCCAGCCGAGCCCGAGCGCGCCGCAGAGGACCAGCCCGCCGACCACGATGGCGTCGCGCCGGGCCGCCGCCGCCAGCGCGTAGGCGTCACCCGCCGGCTGCTCCAGGATGATGGCCCAGCTCACCCCGCGCGTGGTCTGGTACGAGGCCAGGTTGCGGTAGACCGCGAGCACGTCCGCGCGCTCGAGGCTGCCGTCGTCGGAGGCGGCGAGCGCCTGGTCGACCGCCGGGTGCGCGCCGCGGAGCGGCACGCCGCCCGTGCGCGCGGCCACATCCGAGCTGGCGATGAGCCGGCCGTCGCCGTCGACCACGAAGAGGCGCGCCCGCATGGGCAGGCGCGCCGCGCGCAGCGACTGGCCGATGAAGCCGAGGTCGATCTCGGCGGCCAGGTAGCCGACCAGCTCGCCGGTGCGGCCGCGCGCCTGCGCCCAGATCACCACCCGCGCGCCCGCGTGCTCGAACGAGGCGTCGCCCACGAAGCCCCCATAGGTTCCGGCACCAGTGAACGACGCGAGCGGGACGTCGTCGCCGGCCACGCGCCGGCCGTCGGCGTCGAGCACGGCGACGCGCCGCACCAGGGGCAGCTCGCGCCGCAGCCGCGCGAGCAGCCGACGCGTGGCATCCGACGAGTCGTGCGCGCCCTCGGCCCAGGCCGCGCCGACCAGCGCGAGCGCGCGCTGCGTGTCCTGCAGCGTGCCGTCGAGCCCGGCGCCGAGCGCCCGCACCAGCGCCAGTCGGCCGCGGACGACCTCGCGGCCGACGTCGGAGCGCGCGCGCCGCACCGCCAGCGCACCGACGATCAGAGTCGGCAGGATCGCGGCGAGCGCCAGCGCGGCCATGAGGCGCGTGCGCAGGCTCAGCTGAGCGAAGCGGATCACCGCGGCTCCGGCGACGGCGCGGGGGCGGGCACCGGCTTCGCGCGCTCGCGCTCGAGCAGCCGCGTCCACGCGCGCGCCACGCCGGGCAGCGCCTCCTCGGCGCTCGCGTCACCCGCCATGACCGCCTGCACGGCGGGCGTGAGATCGTCGAACAACAGGGGCGTCAGCGGATGCCGCGGCAGCGGCCTGGTGGCGCGCAGCGCCTCGGCGAACGCGCGTGCGAACGGGCTCGCCTGCGCGAGCGCGGCGGAGCGCGTCGGGATGATGCCGAGCGTGCGCGACCACTCCGCCTGCAGCTCGGCGCCGGTGAGCGCGAACGCCAGGCGCCACGCGGCCTCCGGCTGCACCGCGCAGCGAGGCACCACATACAGCTGCCCACCCCGCGGCGCCGCTGGCTGGCCATCCGGTGCGCGCGGAAACGGCGCCACCGCGAGCTCGAGGTCACCGCCTCTTCGCCGCGCTGCCTCGCCGAGCGCGGCGACCGTCCACGGTCCTCCGATCACGATCGCGACCTCGCCGGCGGCGAACCGCTCTGCCTCCAGCGCCGCCTCGTCGCCCGCCGGCGTGGCCGGCGGCGCGACCCCGCCTTCCGCCGCCAGCTTGGCGTAGCGTGCCAGCGCCGCCTGCGCCTCCGCCCGATCGATGCCCAGCGAGCCGCTCTCCGGGTCCAGCACGTCGCCGCCGGCCGCGCGCAGCCACGCCACGAACCAGTAGCCGTCCGAGCGCAGCGACAGCCCGAATTTCCCGTCCCCGGTGAACGCGCGCGCCGCCGTCTCGAGTCCCACCAGATCTGCTGGCGGCCACACGACCCCGCTCGTGCCCGGCACGGTCCGCGGGTCATAGAGAATGGCCAGGCCGTCCACCGCCTGCGGAACGCCCCAGTCGACGCCGTCCCACCGGCCCAGCTCGCGCGACTCGGGCGTGAACACCTCCAATCCCTCCGGCGCCGGCCGGAGCAGCCCGCGGGCCGCCAGAAACGGCAGCCACGTCGCGTCGATCCGCGCGACATCCGGACAGTCCGCGCCCGCGCCTCCGAGCGTGTGCGCCAGCCGGCTGCGTCCCAACCCGAACGGGACCACCGTCGGCTCGACCCGGATCCCCTCCATCCGCCCGAGCGCCAAGTTGAGCGCGCGCGTCTCCTCGGGTCCAAACGTATGCCACATCCGGAGCAGCGGGCCCTTCGGCTCCTTCGCCCCCGCACACCCCGCTGCGATCACCGCAACGACGACCCCGTACCTCCCCCACGCGGGCATGTGCCTTCAACTTATTCCGCGCCGCCTGGCGTGACAAGCCGGCGTACCATCGTGATTCACAAACTCGGGGAAAACGATGCCGAAGACACCGGTCAAGTCCATCAAGCGCCCGACCAGCGCCGCCAAGCCAACCGACATGAAGCGCTCTTCGCCCACCAAGGTGACCGACTTCAAGCCCTCCGAGATCAAGCGCAAAAAAGAAGAAGCCAAGAAGCCCAAGTAGCCTCTGGGTGTGGGTTCCGCGCGCAGCTCCGCAGCTCCGGAGCGCGCGGCGAAAGGACGTCCGATCGCATCCCCCCTCGCAGCCTCTTGCCAAGCCTCCCTGCTCGCGGCTAAATGGCGCGCATGTCTACCTTCCTCGTCACCGGCGGAGCCGGGTTCATCGGCTCCAACCTGGTCCGCGCGCTCCTCGAGCGCGGCGATACGGTCCGCGTGATCGACAACTTCTCGAGCGGGCGTCAGGAAAACCTCGCCGGCCTCGAGGACAAGGTCGATCTGCACCGTGGCGACATCACCGACGCCTTCGCGCTCGAGCAGGCGATGGCCGGCTGCGACTACGTGCTGCACCAGGCGGCCATCCCCTCGGTGCCGCGCTCGATCGACAAGCCGCTCGAGACCGATCGCGCCAACATCCTCGGCACCCTCACGGTGCTCGACGTCGCGCGCAAGAGCAGCGTGAAGCGCGTCGTCTTCGCCGCGTCTTCGTCGGCGTACGGTGAGACCCCGACCTTGCCCAAGGTCGAGACCATGGCGCCGGATCCGCTGTCGCCCTACGCGGTCTCGAAGCTGGCCGGCGAGAACTACCTGCGCGCCTACTACCTCTGCTACGGCCTCGAGACGGTGGCGCTGCGCTACTTCAACGTCTTCGGGCCGCACCAGGACCCGAAGTCGGAGTACGCGGCGGTGATCCCGCGCTTCGTGACCGCGGCGCTCGACGGCGGGCGGCCCACGATCTTCGGCGACGGCCTGCAGTCGCGCGACTTCTGCTTCATCGACAACGCCGTGCAGGCCAACCTGCTCGCGTGCACCGCGCCCGGCGCCGCCGGCAAGGTCTTCAACGTGGCGTGCGGTGTGCGCACCACGCTGCTCGATGTCATCACCGCGCTGGGCAAGATCGTCGGCCGCAAGATCGAGGCGATCCACGAGCCGGCGCGCGCGGGCGACATCAAGCACTCCCTGGCCGACATCACCGCGGCGCGCACCGTGCTCGGCTACACGGCCCCGGTGAGCTTCGAGCAGGGTCTCGAGCGCACGCTCGAGTGGTACCGCGCGAAGAAGTAGCGACGCGTCAGTCGATCGTCGCGGGCGCGCCGGCCACTCGCCGTTGCGCTCGCTCGCCGCGCCTGCTCGCCGGCCGCCGGCTCAGAACGCCGGCTTCATCAGGTTGTCGCCGCTCTCGCCGGGCTTCTCTCCCGGTTTGCCAGCGGGCTTGTCGGTCGGTCGGTCGGTCGGTCTGGTGCTCGGCCTGCCGCCCGGCCTGCCGCTGGATCCCGAGGCGCTCTTGTCGGCGACGAGGTTCTTGTCGACGGCCTGGTTGCGGTCGGGCGTGAGCTGCTCCTGCCGGGTCACGTAGCCGGCGCGCGCGAACGTCAACGTGAGCGGAGTCGCGGCGCGGGTCGTCTTCCACGTGCACGGCGTCGCCGCGCAAACGACGGTGCCGTCGGCGAGCGTGATCTTCACGCCCGCGGGGTCGCCGCGGAGCTCGAAGGTTACCTCCTCGACGGACGGAGCGCCGACCGGCCGGTCCGATGCCACTGCCACCGGCACCACGGGCGTCTCCGGTGCAGCGGACGGCACCTCGTCTTCGCGGCTCGCGGCGTCCGCGGCTGCCTTCGCTCCTGCGGCGGCGCCTTTGTCGGCACCGCCGCCGCGCGTCGCGATCACGCCGACCACGATGGCCGCTGCCGCGAACGCGGCGGCGCCGATGATGAGCCCGGTGCGGCCGCGCGGGCCGCCCGGGGTCTCGAAGCCGGGGCCGGCCTCGCCGGCGGCGAGGTTCATGGTCGAGATGGGCTTGGCCTGGTCGGGCGGCACGCTGCCCGAACCAGGCGGATTCGAGCCGCCCGCGGTGGTCGACGCGCGCTGTAGCCGTGGGCCGCCCGGCATGAGCTCGAGCTGCTCGGACAGGATCGCGTGCAGCTCGCCCATGCTCTGCACGCGCTCGGTGCGCTCCTTGGCGAGGCAGCGATCGATGAGCGCGTCCAGCCACTCGGGCACGCTGGGGTTCAGCGTGCGCGCGTGGGGCGCCGGCTGGGTCATATGCTTGACGATGATCTCGCCGTAGCCCTCGCCGGGGAACGGCACCTGGCCGGTGGTCATCTCGAACAGGATCACGCCAATCGAATAGATGTCGGCGCGGCCGTCGATGTCGGCCTTGCCCGCGCATTGCTCGGGCGCCATGTAGTAGGGCGTGCCCATCATCGATCCGGTGCGCGTCTTGTGCGACGACTTGTTCGAGTCGCCCGTGAGCTTGGCGAGGCCGAAGTCGAGCACCTTCACGAAGTCGGGATCCTGCCCGCGCTTCAATAAGTAGATATTGTCCGGCTTGAGATCGCGGTGCAGGATTCCCGCTGCATGCGAGGCCGCGAGCGCGTCGCACGCCTGTGCGGCCACGTGCACGGCGCGGCGCAGGTCGAGCCCCCCCTCCGTCATGCGCGTCGAGAGCGCCTGGCCCAGCAGGTACTCCATGACAAAGTACGACTCGCCTCCGGGCGACTGACCGAAGTCGGTGATGTCGACGATGTTGGGGTGGCCGATGCGGTTCACCGCCTGCGCCTCGGTGAAGAAGCGCGACACAGCTTCCGGATTGCGGGCGTAGTTGGGGTGGATCACCTTGATGGCCACGCGCTTGCCGATGAGCGGGTGCTCGGCAAGCCAGACGATGCCCATGCCGCCTTCGCCCAGCTTCGACTTGACGACGTAGTTCCCTACCGATCCCCCGACATCGATCATGATGGCGAAGTATCCCGCGCACCGCGTGGCCAATCAAGGCGCCGGCACAGCTTCGACGCGTCTGCGCCTTGACAGCCGACGTGGAAGGCCTCAGGTTTTTTGGGCTGGCGCGCCTGCGCCGGACGCCGGTGGCTTGTCGCCCCGGTCGTGAATCCCGTCGGGAGCGAACGCCCCGACGAAGGAGAAAATCCATGCATCCTGCAGTGATCCAGTGGTGGAACCATCGGCATTCTCACGGTTGCGGCGAGGGTCGACACGAGGCCCACGCCGGCCCGGGCTGGGGGCGCGGGCATCGCGGCGAATCCTGGGAGGCCGGCGGCTCGCCGGACGAAGGCGGCGGGGGCGGGGGCTTCGGAGTGGGGCGTCCGCTGCGCGTCCTCGCCTTCAAGCTCGAGCTCGACGAGGCCCAGGTCGAGAAGCTCGCGCGCGTGCTCGACGAGCTCAAGATCGAGCGCGCCCAGGGCGCGGTCGATCACCGGCGCACCAGTGCCGCGCTGGCCGACGCTATCGAGGGCGACACCCTCGATAGCGCGGGCCTCGCGGCCGCCGCGGCGGACCGGGTCAAATCGGCGCAGCGCCTCGGAGATGCCGTGACCAAGGCCCTCTCCAAGATCCACGAGCTGCTCACTCCCAAGCAGCGCACGCAGCTCGCGTACCTCGTGCGCACCGGCACCCTATCGATCTGACGCCCCCCGCCCCGGGGACAGGATCTACCCCCTCAATAGTTTGATTTCGTTACGGTTCTGACGGTAAACGCGTATTTACCTGCGTCCACGCTCCAGGATCATGCGGAATCCACGCAGCAACCGCACGTCAGGGTAAATACGCGTTTACCGCCAGAAGCCGAATGATAACAGCGGTCTGGAGGGGTAGATCCTGTCCCCCTTGGGAGGTGACGTCACGCATTGCGTCATCGGGGCGTCTGCACTAGTGTTCCGGCGTGACCGCGCTGGGCATCCTGGGTCGAATCCTCGAGCAGAAGCGTCGTGAAGTCGCCGCGTTGCGCGAGACGACGAGTCGTGCCGAGCTCGAGGAAGCGGCCGCTGCCGCGCCGCGCGCTCGCGACTTTGCGGCCGCCATCCGGCGCGAGGGCGCCGCGCTGCCGCGCGTGATCGCCGAGCACAAGCGTGCGTCGCCGTCCGCGGGCGACATCCGCAAGGACGCCAACCCCGCCGTGATCGCCATGGACTACGAGAACGCCGGCGCGGCCGCGCTCTCGGTGCTGACCGATCGCGAGTTCTTCGGCGGCTCGCTCTCCGATCTCACGACCGCGCGCGTGCGCGCGACCATCCCCGTGCTGCGCAAGGACTTCATCATCGACGAGCTGCAGGTCGTCGAGGCGCGCGCCGCAGCCGCCGACGCGGTACTGCTCATCGTGGCCGCGCTCGACGACGTCCGCCTGCGCGAGCTGCAGGCGCTGGCGCAGCAGCTCGGCATGACCGCGCTCGTCGAGGTCCACGACGCCGCCGAGGCCGAGCGCGCGCTCGCCGCGGGCGCGCGCGTGATCGGCGTCAACCACCGCGACCTGTGCACCTTCGAGATGGACATGACACTCACCGCGCGCGTGCGTGCGCTGGTGCCCGCCGACATCGTGCTGGTCGCCGAGAGTGGCATCAAGACCACCGCCGACGTGCACGCCATGGCGGCCGCCGGCGCCGACGCCATCCTCGTCGGCGAGGCGCTCATGCGCCAGCCGTCGCCGGGCGCCGCGCTGCGCAACCTCCTCAACGGTAGCGCCGGCGGCAGCGGCGGCGCCGGAGGCCAGGGCGGACCGGCCGCGTGACCGTGCTGGTCAAGATCTGCGGCATCACGCGCGTCGAGGACGCCGAGGCCGCCGTCGCGGCCGGCGCCGATCTCATCGGCCTGAACTTCTGGCCGCGCTCGCGCCGCCACGTCACGATCGAGGCCGCGGTCGCCATCGCCGCCGCGATCCCCGGCGACGTCAAGAAGGTGGGCGTGTTCGTGAACGCGCCGATGCCGACGGTGCACGAGACCGCCATGCGCGTCGGCCTCGATCTCGTGCAGCTCCATGGCGACGAGGACGCCGCCTACGCGCGCTCGCTCGCGCGCCCGTACATCCGCGCGGTGCGCGTGGCCACCGAGGCCGACCTGCGCGCGATCGAGGACTTCGACACCGAGCTCATCCTGCTCGACACGCCGTCCCCGAGCTACGGCGGCTCCGGCCGCACCTTCGACTGGGCGCTGGCGCGCGCCGCGCTGCGCTACGGGCGCAAGCTCCTGCTCGCCGGCGGCCTCGACGCGAACAACGTGGCCTCGGCCGTGCGCGACGTGCGGCCCTACGCGGTCGACGTCGCGGGCGGCGTCGAGGCTCAGCCGGGCATCAAGGACCGAGACAAGCTGCGGCGCTTCATCGATGCCGCGAAAGGAACCCAGCCGTGACAGCCGTGAACCTCGCTGAGGGCAGATTCGGACCGTTCGGCGGTCGCTACGTGGCCGAGACGCTCATCCCTGCGCTCGACGAGCTCGACGCGGCCTGGCGCAGCGCATCGGCGGACCAGGCCTTCCAGGCTCAGCTCGAGCGGCTGCTGGTCGACTACGTCGGGCGGCCGTCGCGCCTTTACTTCGCGGCGAATCTCACCCGCGAGCTGGGCGGCGCGAAGATCTTCCTCAAGCGCGAGGACCTGAACCACACCGGCGCGCACAAGATCAACAACTGCGTCGGCCAGGCGCTGCTCGCCAAGCGCATGGGCAAGACCCGCCTCATCGCCGAGACCGGCGCGGGCCAGCACGGCGTGGCCTCGGCCACGGTGGCCGCGCTCATGGGCTTCCCGTGCGTCGTGTACATGGGCGTCGAGGACATGCAGCGCCAGGCGCTGAACGTCTCGCGCATGCGTCTGCTCGGCACCGAGGTGCGCGGCGTCTCGTCGGGCACCGCGACGCTCAAGGACGCCATGAACGAGGCGCTGCGCGACTGGGTGACCAACGTCGGCGACACCCACTACATGATCGGCTCGGTGGCCGGGCCGCACCCGTACCCGCTGCTCGTGCGCGAGCTGCAGGCGATCATCGGCCGCGAGACGCGCGCGCAGCTGCTCGAGACCATCGGCCGCCTGCCGTCGGCGGCACTGGCCTGCGTCGGGGGCGGCTCGAACGCCGCGGGGCTCTTCGCCGGCTTCGTCGGCGACGCGGCCGTCGACCTGTGGGGCGTCGAGGCGGCCGGCGATGGCGTCGATACGCCGCGCCACGCGGCCACGCTGACCGCCGGACGCGTCGGCGTGCTGCACGGCTCGAAGTCGTACGTGCTGTGCGACGACGCCGGGCAAATCTCGCCGGCACACTCGATCAGCGCCGGCCTCGACTACCCGGGCGTCGGCCCCGAGCACTCGTTCTGGAAGGACTCCGGGCGCGCGCGCTACGTGTCGCGCACCGACCAGCAGGCGCTGGTGGCGCTGCAGCAGCTGGCGCGCACCGAGGGCATCCTGTGCGCGCTCGAGACCGCGCACGCGATCGCGGCGCTGCCCGAGCTGGCGACGAAGTACGGCCCCGACGGCGTCATCGTCGTCTGCCTGTCGGGCCGGGGAGACAAGGACATGCCGACGGTGGCGAAGGCGCTGGGGGTGGATCAGTGAGCGGGCGAGTGGCCAGCACCGGGCGCATTGCGCGCGCGTTCGCGGGGCCGAAGAAGGCGCTCGTGATCTACGTGACCTGCGGCGATCCGTCGGTCGATGTGACCGTCGACGTGGTGCTCGCGGCGGCCGGGGCGGGCGCCGATTTGATCGAGCTGGGCGTGCCGTTCTCCGAGCCGAACGCCGATGGGCCGGCGATCCAGCGCGCCATGGAGCGCGCGCTCGCGCGCGGCGCCGGGCTGTCCGCGGCGCCCGACGTGGTGCGCCGCGTGCGCGCCGCGGGCAGCGAGGTGCCGATCGTGCTGTTCGGCTATTACAACCCGGTGTTCGTGCGCGGCGCCGAGGCGTTCTGCGCCGACGCGCGCGCCGCCGGCGCCGACGGCGTGCTCATCGTCGACCTGCCCGTCGACGAGATCGAGGAGCTGGCCGCGCCCGCGCGCGCCGCCGGGCTCGACGTGATCCCGCTCGCCGCGCCCACGACCGGCCCGGAGCGCATGCGCCGGATCGCGGCGGTGGGCGCGCCGTTCGTCTACTACGTGTCGATCACCGGCGTCACCGGCGCGAAGCTCAAGGGCCTGCCCGACGTGGCCGCCAAGGTCGGCGCGCTGCGTACAGCGGGCGTCGCGAAGGTCGGGGTCGGCTTCGGCATCTCGACGCCGGCGGACGCGCGCACGGTCGGCGAGTTCGCCGACGGCGTCGTCGTGGGCAGCGCGGTGGTGCGGGCGATCGAGGAGAGCCCGGGCCACGAGGCCGCCGCGGTCGCCACCCTGGTCGCGTCGTTGCGCGCGGCGCTCTAGAGACGGCGTTCCGCCGCGCGTTCCGCCGCGCGCGGCGTTGCGTTCCCCGCGCGCGCCGCGCCGTTCGGCTACAGCCCGAGGCGTCGGCGCAGCGCGCGGATGGTCTCGCGCAGCTCCTGGTCCTTCACGCCGTCGGTCTCGGCGTCGATCCGCAGCAGCGTCTCGACGGCGGGCGCGGGCCGCGCGGGCGGCGCGGGCTTCTTCGGCTTCTGCCGGCGCGCCAGCGCCGCGACCACGTCGTCGGCGTCGGTCAGCGGCCCGCCCTTGCCGGGCAGGTGCAAGCGAACCTCGCGCACCAGCACCGGCGGGCCCAGGTGATCGGAGGCCGCCTGCGCGATC
>JBKJOI010000094.1:0-3111 GCA_046595695.1 Haliangiales bacterium
CTGGGCGAACGTGTCGGCGAGCATCGGGTCGGGCAGCACGACATCGCAGTCGGCGCCCGCGCCGAGCGTCGTGATCTTCTTGTACAGGTGGTAGACCTTGGGCCCCTTGCCGGGGACCAAGATGCGCAGGGACGGCATGGTCAGAACTCCCAAGCGGCGCCCAGCCCGAGGGCGTCGCCGGTGAAGAGAGGCAGGAACGTCAGCGCGGACTTCGGGTCGGCGCTGCTGGTGTTGGTGCGGTTGCGGTCGGTGTTGCTGTCGCTGTCGCTGTCGCCGTCGTCGTACTGGATGGGCCGGATCTCCTCTTTCGTGATCACCGCCGGGCGCTGGTGCTTGTAGCCGTCCCAGACGCTGTACGCGTAGGCGAGGAAGAACAGCGAACCGGCGCCGATCTGCAGGTACTGCTCGTTGCGGATCGAGTCGACCTCGTCCGGGTCGGCGGGCAGCCGCCCGACCGGCCAGCCGTACCTGAACGAGTGCTGCACGTACAGGATGGCGCTGGTCGCGAACGCCGCGCCCTGGATCACGCCCAGGATCGCGCCCTTGCGCGCTTGGCCGTTCCTGAACTGGCCGTAGCCGAACGGAATGAAGTTGGGCAGGCCCGACTCGTCGTGCTGGACGGTGAGCACGAGGCGCTCGCGCTGCGGCCGGCGCTTGCGCTCCTCGTCCTTGCGCTTCTGCTCGCGGATCTTGGCCAGCTGCTGCTGCTGGTCGCGCTTGATGGCGTCGAAGTACTGCGTCGCCTCGGGACCCTCGACCGCGGCGTCGAGCACGTAGTCGGGGTCGATGAAGAGCAGGGACGCGAACTGGATGCCCGCGTTCTCGAGCAGCTTGGGCTTGTCGTCGACCGTGGCCTTCTGCGACAGGAAGAAGTACGCGAGCCCGAGCAGCTTGTGCGCCTCGATGGAGTCCTCGTCGGAGAGGTCGGCCATCTGGCGCGGGTCGCTCATGACCGGCACGAGGATCGCGACGCAGCGTTCGTACTGCGAGCGCGCGTACTCGGCGCGCGCCTTGGCCAGCTCGGCGGTGGCGACCGCGAGCGCCGGGACGGGCGCGAGCGCCACCACCACGGCGACGAGCGCGGCGCTGGCTACGGCCCGTCGCACGCGATCTCCAGGGGCCGATCGCCCGGGCGCACGGTGATGGTCTTGGTCTGCACCGCTTGCCCGGGGATGCGGAACTCGACGAGGATCTTCTTGGCGTCGTCGTTGCCGAAGTCGATCGGCACCTCGTTCGTCGACGGCAGGATGCGGTCGTCGACGCTGATCGACTCGGCGGCGGCGCAGACCAGCTTCACCGAGCGCGGCAGGTAGCGCAGGCTCGAGTGGATCATCTCCCGGGTCTCGTCGGCGGCGATCTTGTGCTCGTCGATGCTGCACAGCGGACAGCGCACCAGCAGCACGTGCGCGGCCGCGGACAGCTCGATCTCGGCGGAGCCGAAGGAGATCGGCGTCCACGCGCCACCGTCGATGTTGTACTCGGTGAAGCCCTTCACGTTGGTGGTCAGCACGATGCGGCGGCCGGGCAGGGTGAGGCCGGCGTCGCCGGCGAGCTTCGCGCCGGCGTCGGCGCGGACGCCGCCGTTGCCGTTCGTGCCGTTGCCGCGCGCGCCCGCGTCGTGCGCGCCGGCGAGGGCGACGGGGGCCTGCGCGTCGGGCCCGGCCGAGGCGTCGGGCGGCCCGTCCGCGGCGAGGCGTCGATTCGCGTCGGGCTCGGCGCCGCCCGCGTCGGCGACCCGCCCGGCGGCCAGGCTGCCCGAGGGCCAGAACATCTTCACCGCCGCCGCGCCGCCGCCGACCGCGAGCACGCCCGCTGCCAGGATGGCCCCGCGCAGCGCGCGCCGCTTGCGCGACAGCTTGTCGATCTCGGCCAGCACCGCCTCGTTGGCCGGGTCGATGGTGAGCACGCGGTTGAACAGCTCGAGCGCCGTGCCGACGTGGTGGCTGGCCAGCTCGGCCTTGCCGCGGCGCGTGAGCGCGGACAGCAGGCGCTGGCGCAGCGCCTGCTCGTACGACACCGGGCTGGCGAAGAAGCGCACCAGCTCGTCGCGCGGCTCGCCCAGCTCGGCTTCGGCCAGGTAGCGGGTCAGCTCATCGGTGAGCTGGCTGATCTCGGGGTAGCGATCGTCGGGCTCGCGCGCCAGCGCGCGGACCATGATCCGGCCCAGGCGCTCGCCCACCAGCGGGTTGACCACGCGCGCGTCGAGGTAGCGGCACTCGGCGATCTTCTTGAGGATCTCGTGCGGGTTGCGCCCCTTGAAGGGCAGCTCACCGGTGGCTAGCTGGTAGAGCACGATGCCGACCGAGAACAGGTCGGTGCGAAAATCGAGCGGCTTGCCCTCGACGTGCTCGGGCGACATGTACGCGGGCGAGCCGAGCAGCTGTCCCGTGACGGTCATGCGCTGGGTGTCGATCACCTGCGCGATGCCGAAGTCCATCAGCTTGAGGCGCCCGTCGTCACGCACCATGACGTTCTCGGGCTTGATGTCGCGGTGCAGGACACCCAGGCCGTGCGCATGCGTCAGTGCGTGGCAGACCTCGACGACGATCATGGCGGCGATCTCGGGATAGGCGATCTTGTGGCTGCTGATGAACTCCTTCAGCGTGCGACCGCGGATGAACTCGGTGACGATGTACGAATCGCTCGAGCCCTTGCCGCTGTAGTCGAAGATCTCGAGGATGTTGTCGTGGCGCAGCTTGGCGACGGCCTGCGCCTCGCGCTCGAAGCGGCGCCGCGCCTCCTCGTGCGAGGCCAGGTGCGGGTGCAGGACCTTGACCGCGACCTCACGTTTCAAGGAGGTATCGCGGCCCTTGTAGACGACGGACATGCCGCCCTGGCCGACCTCTTCGAGAATCTCGTACTTGTCGAGGAAGCGGCCGATCACCTTGGTCCAACCCTACCCTGACACGGCTGTCATGGCGCCCTGGAAGTGGTGTATTTTAGCTGCAGTAGATGGGCTGTGACAACCACACGTGGCTGGCCGGTCTGACAGGACTGGCAGCCCTCGGGTTGGCCGGCACCGCCGATGCGGGCGTGGAAGCGTGGCGAATCAACGAGATCGGCGCCGATCCCCGCTTCGTCGAGCTCTACGCGCCGCCGTCGGCGGTCGCC
>JBKJOI010000502.1:0-2637 GCA_046595695.1 Haliangiales bacterium
ACACGCTCGGCTTCCGCCACGAGCACGCGCGCCCCGAGGCGGAGGCGGGCAAGTGCTTCGAGAGCGACAACTGGGAGGCGCTCACGCCCTACGACAGCGCGTCGGTCATGCACTACCCGCAGTGCGACGGCACCGGCACCGACTTCAGCCTCACCAGCAGCGACGTGGAGGGCGCGCAGAAGCACTACGGCCCGCCCGGGGGCGACACCCCGGCACAGCAGTAACCGCAGGCTCCCAGCCGGGCCAGGGCGCGCCGCAGCAGGGCGCGACCCGGGCACGTCCAGCCCTGAGCCGCACCCGCCGAATCCCTGCCTTTCTCCCCATGCTACCTTCCCGGCCGTGACCGGGGTTCTCCTTCAAAGCCTGGCGATCGTTCAGGACGTTGCGCCCGTGGCGCCGCCGGAGACGGGCGGCTACGGGCTGTTCCTGTTCGAGACGCTCGCCATCCTGGTCGGCGTCTGCGTCGTGGCGTGGCTGGTGCTGCGCTTCGGGGTGAAGCGGCTGTACGCGGCGCCCGGGACCGGCGCGGGCGGGCCGCTGCGGGTGGTGGCGCGGCTGCCGCTCGAGCCGCGGCGCACCGTGTACATCGTCGAAGCGGCCGGGAAGACGCTGCTCGTGGGCGCGAGCGAGGCCGGGCCGCTGACGGTGCTCGCGGAGCTGGACGAGCGTGCGGTCGCCGCGGCGGTGGCCGCGGTGCCCAGGCAGCGGAGTTTCCTCGAGGTCCTGCAGGCGGCGCGAGCGAAGCGGGAGTAGCGCCCGGCGCCCGGTGCCTCACGGGACGTTCGGCCCGGCGTCCGGCGCGCCCTACGGCACGTTCGGCGTGCCGGTCGCGAAGAATGAGCGCAGGAAGGCGGTCCAGTCGGCGACCGCGGCGGCGTTGTTCTGCGTGACGAAGTGGCCGTCGTAGCCGTCGGGCGCGTAGAAGAAGCACGCCGCCGTGCGCGAGACGCTGTCGCCGCCGCTCATGTTGGCCGAGACCGGGCGCGAGATCGCCGCGCTCGAGTACTCCTCGTCGGGCGGCACGGGCATGACACCGGGGATGCCCAGGCCGCGCCCGTTGTGCTGCAGGGTGCCGCGCGGCGTGAAGGTATCGCCCGAGCCGTAGCCCATGAGCACGTGCTTGGAGGCCACGCCCGCGGGCGGCGCGCGCACGATGAGCGGCACGTAGTTCACCGCGTCGGAGCGCTCGAAGTAGGTCTGGAACAGCGTCATCACCGGGTGCTCGCCATTGAACTCGTCGCCCATGAGGAAGCTCATGCCCGCCTTGATGTTCACCGGGCTGGTCTTCTCGAGCAGCGACGCGGTCAGGAAGGCGCCCGCGCCCGAGAACACCGCCGCCGGCGCCGCGTCGGAGAACGCCAGCGCCAGCTCGCCCGAGGACGAGCCCTGCGAGTGGCCGAAGAACGCCACCCGCGCCGCGTCGAAGTCCACCGCGCCCGGGCCGCCGACCATGAAGGACGCCAGGCCGGCGACGCGGAGGACCTGCAGGATGTCCGCCGCGCCCTGCAGCAGATTGTCACGGGCCGCGCGCGGGTTGAGCGCGTTGAACACCAGGTTGTCGGGGTCCTCGTCGGAGTCGCCGCGGCGCGCGCCGTGCTCGACGGCGTCGAAGCCGAACACCGCGGCCGGCGTGGTCGAGGTGGCCATCTGCGCGGCCACGCCGTCGTTGATGAACGAGCGCATCGAGCCGCCGGTGCCGTGCGAGGTGACCACGAGCGGCCAGCCGCTGCCCGGCATGACCGCGACCTTGGGGATGGTGAGCGCGAAGCAGACGTCCTCGGTGCGCACCAGCTGGGGCACGCCGGCGACGTCCTCGGCGATGCCGCCGCCCTGGTCGGGCGTGAGGTAGGGCGGGGTGCCCGCCTGGTAGATGGGCACGCTGATCTTGCCGTGGATCTCGTAGAAGTCGGGGCTCGCCGCCGGGCACGCGCGCGCGGGCGTGCCGTCGTCGCAGGGTGAGGTCACGCCGGTGTCGCAGAGGGTGACCGCGCTGAGCACGGGCGCCGGCTGGGCCAGGACGCTGGTGGCCAGCCGCTCCATGTGGCCGGTGGTGTCCTGGACGGTGAACACCGCGGCGCTCACGATCGAGGCCGGGTCGATCGTCTGCGCGACCAGGTGATCGCGGAAGGGCTGGTAGGCGTCCCAGGCGCGGCCGAGCGCGTCGTCGCCGGTGGGCCGGGTCGCCGAGAGCACGGCCGCGAAGTCGGCGTCGGGCACCGCGGCGGTGACGCCGTCCTCGGCGAGCAGGCCGCGCGTCAGATAGACGGCGTAGGTGTGCTCCGGCCGGAGCGGGTTGGCGATGCTGGGCCGCACCGTGAGCCGGTTCTCGCACGAGTACTTGGTGCGCCCCGACGAGTACGACCAGCCCAGGCCGAGGCCCTGGCCCGCGCTGGGGCCGGGCGTCACGTCGACGAACTTGATGGTGTCGCCGCTGGTCGAGGCGAAGTCGAGCTTGCCGGCGAAGCGGAAGGTGATCACGCCGGTGGCGCCGAAGCCCTCGAAGTCGGCGACCAACGAGTCGACGTAGAGCTGCACCAGGTCGATGCCGAGCGGCGTCGGGCCCGGGCGCGGGAAGTCGCTCATGTCGAGCTCGGCGGCGGCGTTCACGCGCGCGTCGCTGGGGAAGGGCAGGCGGGA
>JBKJOI010000517.1:0-4173 GCA_046595695.1 Haliangiales bacterium
CCTGCTCGATCGAATCGATCCGTACATGGCGATCGTGCTGCTGTTCTCGCTCATCGCGCACAGCGCGGCGTGTCCATGTTGTAGATCCAGATGATCGCCGTGCTGTGCGCGATGAGCGAGAACAGCAGCACGATCGCCATGTACGGATCGATTCGATCGAGCAGGCGCCCACGCACCGACTGCGGCAGCTGCGGCCGCGGCTGCAGGGGCGGCGCGATGACGAACTGGAACAGGATCGTCATGTCTCCGACGATCACCTTGCCGCGCGCGGCGTCGGAGAGCGGCATGACCCAGCGGTCGCCCACCTTCTGCGCCTGGCCGGCGTTCTTGATCTGCGTCAGCGCCTGCACCGCGCCGCCGTCCGAGATGCGGCCGTCCATGCCCTCGGCGAAGTGCAGGGCGTACTTGCCTGCCTGCGACGAGAACAGCGGCCACGACTTGGGCAGCTCGGGTGCCGGGATGGAGAAGGTGTTCTTGGCCGACTGGCCGATGGTCACCGTCTCGCGCGTGCGGATGAGCCGCTCTTCGACGATCTTGCCGCCCAGGATGATGCCGATGCGCAGGATCTTCTCCCGCGGTCCGCTACCCTGCTGCTGCTGTTGCTGCTTCTGCGCCATGGCGTTCGATCCTCCCGGCTCACCGTCGACGAATTAGAAGGGACTCTTCGATAGCGAGTCGTGGACGCGCTTCAGGAAGTCGGGCTTCTGCGACTCCCACTCGTAATTGATGGTCGATCCGCTCATGAACACGAGGGCGAGCGGCTTGGGCACCTTGCCGCAGATCACCAGCGCCTCGACGATCACGACCACGTTGCCGCGCTTCTCCGTCTTGATCTTGCCCTTGCGGCTGCCGTCGTCGGAGCACTTGTCGTCGGCCTGTGCCACCGAGGGGGCCACCAGCGACAACGCCACCAGCGTGGTGAACGCGAACGCGAACGTCATGAACAGCTGGCGCATCACTGGCCTCCCTCGGGCGCGGGTGCGGGCGCGGGCGTCGCACCAGCCGGCGGCGCCTCCTTGGCCTTGGTCGCGTCCTTGGCCTTGGTCGCGTCCTTGTCCTTTTTCAGGCGATCCTTCTCTTCCTTGTCCTTCTTGCGCTTGATCGCCTTCTCTTCCTGCTCGTACGCCTTCTGCGCGGTCGCCAGGTACTCCTCGACCTTGTCGCCGGCCTTGTAGCTGGGCCCCATCACGCGCTGGTACTCCTTGAGGTAGCGCATGGACATGGACAGCCGCTGCAGCTTGTCCATGCCGGGGTACGGCTCGGCGTCGAAGTAGAGCAGGCCGAGGTTGAAGTACGCGGGCGGGTAGCTGGCATTGATGGTGATCGCCGCCTTGAGCTCGGTCTCCGCCTTGCGCAGCAGCTCGTCGCGCTGTCCCTGCGACTCGGCCGACAGGCCGCGGTACGCCGAGCCCAGGTGCGAGTGCAGCTTGGCGCTCTTGTTGCGCCCGGTCAGCTGCAGCGCCTTCTCGAAGCAGGCCACCGCGCCGCCGTTGCCGGCGAAGACCTTGCGCCGCTGCATGATCACGCCGCGGTTGGTCCACGCGGCCGCGTAGTTGGAGTTCGCGTCGGTGGCCTTGGTGTAGGCCAGGAGCGCCGCGTCCTCGCGCTCGGTCTTGTCGTAGATGAGGCCGAAGAGCATCCACAGCTTGCCCTTCTTGCGCGACTCTTCCTGCTTGAGCGCCTCGTTCAGCACCGCCTCGGCCTTGTCGAGGTTGCCGCGCAAATAGTAGCCGTGCGCGAGCAGGACCATCGCCTCGACGTTGGTCTCCTCGACGTCGAGGACGCCCATCGCCTCGCGGATCATGCCCTCGGCGTCGCCCTTGCGGATGGCCTCGTTGCCGAGCGTGAGCCGCGACTTGATGATGCGCTCGCGCTCCTCGGGCGGAAGGTCCTGGCCGGGTGGCTTCGGCGGGTCCTTCTTGGGCGGTTCGGGCTCGTTGGCCGCGTTCGGGTCGTCCTTGGTCCCGTCGCCTGGCTGGGCCGGCGGCCCGCCTGGCTGGGTGGCGCCCTCGAACGGCGCGTCGGGGTTGTTGGCCCCGATCAGGCTGCCGTTCTGGTTCACGTCAGCGGGGTTGGTCTCTTCCTTCTTGGTGCCGCCACCGCAAGCCGCGACCTGACCCAGGAGGGCGAGGGCGAGGACGGCGGAAATGTGACGCATGCGACTAGCAACGCGGGGCACGGGCTTCCGATCTACCGGGCGGTTCACGGCAGCACCTCCGGGTCCACGAGGTCGTCGCGGGTGACCGGGTAGAGGTCAGACGCGATGTAGGTGTTCAGCCGCTGCGACGCCAGCTTGGACCACTCGTTCGAGATGCCGTTCTTCTTGGCGCTCTCGAGGGTGAGCAGCCAGTACTGCTTGGCGCCGAACGGGTACGTCTTGGTGTCCTGCGGTTCGACGAACTCGTCGCGGGCCCGGTTCTCGACCGTCTCGGTGAACTGAGCGGCCAGGCCTAGGTCCGGGTACTTGATATCGTACTGCTCGATTTCCTTGGGCAATCCGGCCGAGAGCAGCTTGTCGGCGGCGAAGAACGAGGCGTCGCCGACGCGCACCAGCGCGGCGAGCGACCAGGTCGACTCGAAGCGGCCGGTCTTGAGCAGCTCGCGGATGGTCCGCTCGTGGATGTCGTAGAGCGCCTTGTACGACTCGTCGATCGCCTTCTCGGTCTTGGCCTGGTTCTTCACGTCGAGCTTCTTCCACTTGAACTTGAAGGGCTCGAACTGCTCCTTGTAGAACTTGTCGGCCAGGCGGAACTGCGCCTCGCCGGCCCACTCGCGCGCGATGATGATCGCGCGCTGGTACTCGGCCTTCTCCGCCTCGGTGGTCTGCCGCGCGGCGACCGCGTCGTTGAACACCTTGTCGAACGCGGCGATGGTCGCGGTCCACAGCGGCGCCGCGCCCTTGGCGGTCTTCTGCAGGCGGGCGGCCTCGTAGAACGTCATCACGTAGTTGAGCCCGGTGCTCGGCGACACGGTCGGGTCCTTCGCATGCTGCTTCTTCCACGCGTCGAACGAGGCCAGCATGTCGGCCGACTTGCCGAGCTTCTTGTAGATGAGCGCGATGCGGAAGTAGCCGTCCGAGGCCTTCTTCTTGTCGGTCTCTTCCTTGGCGTACTGCTTGTAGAGCGAGATCGCGCCCAGGTCGTTCTTGGAGCGGTCGAAGTAGACGCGGTCGGTCTCGCGCAGGTAAGCCGCGTTGAACAGCGAGTCGAGGCGCGCCTGCCTGAGGTCGAACGACTTCTGCGACTTGCGGTTCTTCTCGCCCGCCAGCTTGTAGACCTCGAGGAACTTGTCGGCGGCCTTCTCGTACTCGAAGGCGTTCTGGTAGTTCTTCGCGATCAAGAAGACGGCCTCGACGTAGTACTCGGAGGCCTTGAACTCCTTCTTCTCGAGGAAGATCTCGTAGAGCGAGATCGCCGTCTTGGGCTTGCCACCGCGTGAGAACGCGACCGCGGCCGCGAACAGCGCGTCGTCCTTGTCGGGGTTGTCGTCGGAGACCTCGAAGTAATAGGCGTAGAACGCCTGGCCGGCGTCGAGGAACTTGGCCTGCGCGCTCTCGCCCCGCTTCTCTTGCTCGACGGCCTCGTCGAAGAGCTTCTTGGCCTGGCGGTAGCGCAGCGCCTTGTTCTGCGCGTCGGCGAGTGCGACCTGGTCGGGCGTGCCGCACTTCTTCTCGATGAAGCGCTGGTTGGTCGCCTCGAACTTGTCGTTCTGGCCACGCGACTCGTAGATCACGAGCAGACCGTCCTTGGCCTGCACCGCCTCGGGCGTGGTGCAGAACTTGGTGAACACGACCTCGAAGCGCTTGAGCGCGTCGTCGAGCTGCAGATGCTTGTACGAGACCATCGCCGACGACAGCGCCAGCTTGGACGCGTCGGGATCGCTGGGCACCCAGGTCATGTACTCGTCGAACGCCTTCTGCAGCTTCAGCCACAGCTCGGGGATCGGCACCGCCTGGTTGTTGGCCGTCAGGCCCTTGGCGGTCGGCAGCGGCGGATCGACGAGCGTGGGCGGCTTGTGGTTGAGCGCCAGGTCGACCGCGGTGCGGCGCGACTCGACGATGCGCTTGATGGCGCGATCGCGGTAGTTCGTGCCCATGTTGCCGTGGTCGCGAACCCACTGGTAGTTCTTCACCGCCTCGTCGAAGCGCTCGCTGTAGTAGTACGTGTCGCCCAG
>JBKJOI010000617.1:0-15779 GCA_046595695.1 Haliangiales bacterium
GCCGCAGGCGCACCTCGGGGGCGATCCGGACCGGCGCCGCGAAGGCCGCGAGGTCGAGCTCGCCGAGTGCTGCGTCGAACGCCGCCATCGACGCGAAGCGTTCCACCGGCGCGGCCGAGGTGGCGCGCCGGATGGCCGCGCGCAGCGGCGCGGGCAGGCTGTCGGGCAGCTGCGCGAGGGCCTCGACGGGATCGATGGGCAGGCGCCCGCCGACCAGCATCTCGAGCAGGGTGCGGCCGAGCGCGTACTGGTCGGCCGCGGGCCCGACCGTGCCGCCGCGCGCCTGCTCGGGCGCCATGAACGCGGGCGTGCCGGCGCGCGTGTTGCCGTCGGTGCTGACCTCGTCTGCCAGCAGCGCCAGGCCGAAGTCGGCGAGGAACGCGTTCTGCTGCTTGTCGACGAGGATGTTGGACGGCTTGACGTCGCGATGGACCACGCCGCTCGCGTGCGCGTGCGCGAGCGCGGAGGCGATCTGCCGGATCAGGCGCAGGCTGAGCGCGGGATCGATCGGGGTGTGCAGCCGCCGGGCCAGATCCGAGCCATCGACGAATGCGGTGACCAGGTACTCCGCCCCGACCTCGAACACGCCGACGATGTGCGGGTGCCGGAGTCGGGCCACCGCTCGGCCTTCGCGCGCGAAGAACTGGCGCAGGCGGTCGGGGTGGCGTCCGTCGGCGCGCAGCAGCTTGACCGCACCGACGCCGCCGGTGAGCACGTGCCGCCCCAGCCAGACCTCGCCCATGGCGCCGCTGCCCAGGCGTCTCTCCAGCCGGTAGCTTCCGACCACGCGCGGCGCCACCGACGCTCGCGCGCCCCGGTTGACCCCATCGCCGGATGAGCGTCCCGTCGGCACTTCCCCCCAGACTAGCGCAAAAACCCGCGAGAACCGATTGACGCGCGCGCGCTACACGGGTACCCGTACAGACGGAGATCACGTGCCCCCCGCCCAAACCAAGCGCACCGAGACGCTGGGAGAAGTCCTCGAGTTCATGCGCCTGGTATGGGCGCTCCACCATGGGCTGCAGGCCACGTCCAAGCGGATGGCCGTGCAGCTCGGCGTCACCGGCCCGCAGCGGCTGGTGATCCGCCTGGTCGGGCGTCGGCCCGGGATCTCGGCCGGAGATCTCGCCGAGCTCCTGCGCGTGCACCCGAGCACGCTGACCGGCGTGCTGCACCGGCTCGAGACCCGCAACTTCGTCACCCGCAAGGCCGACCCCGAGGACCGCCGTCGCGCGGTGCTCACGCTCACGCCGACCGGCCGCGCGCTCGATGGGCTGCGCAGCGGTACGGTCGAGGCCGCGGTGCGCAAGGTGCTCGATCGCATGCCCGCCGAAGACGTCGCGGCCACCCGCCGGGTGCTGACCGATCTGGCCCACGAGCTCGGTGGGGACGACGAGTCGTAGCGGCGGAACGCCTCCCGGATGTCAGACGTCCAGAAGTCGAAGGCGGCGCAGAAGGACCGTGACCAGCGCAAGCTGCTGGTCGGCGCGGGCTACAACTTCATCGGCTCGATGGGACGCATCATCGTCCCGCTCTTCTACATCATCGCCGGGCGGCTCTACGGCGGCGGTGTCTTCGGGCTCTACGCGCTCGCGATCTCGCCCACCGAGATCCTGACCAGCTTCGTCGGCTCCGGCTTCGCCGACGCCATCCAGCGCTTCACCGCGCGCGACGCGGATCGCCACGAGGCCACCGAGGTGCACTACGCGGTGCTGTGGCGCTGCTGCTGGTGGGTCGTGCTGGCCAGCGCCTTTGCCGCGCTGCTCACCATCTTCGGCGGTCACTACCTCGCGGTCACCGTGTGGAAGAAGCCGGACGCCTACGCGATGCTGGTGATGTTCGCGGTCAACGCGCCCATCGTCGGCATCACCGGCATCCTCCTGTCGGCGTGCCGCGCGGTCATGGACATGAAGGGCGACGTGCTGGTGCGCGGCTTCGTCGTGCCCATCCTGCTCATCGGCTTCGCCGGCGCGATGCGCCTGGTCACCGACACGGTCTACGGCCTGGGCATCGCCTTCACCGTCGCGAACTGCGTCGGGCTCGGGGCCGCGCTCTGGTACTTCCGCAAGCACTACTCGCTGCGCAAGCTGGTCCAGGGCCGGCACTCGGCCGCGCCGGTCGGGCTGCTCCGGTTCGCCATCCCGCAGAGCATCAACATGACGATCTGGCAGGGGCTGTGGAACCTGGACGTCATGATGCTCGGCGCCTACATCCACGACGACAGCCAGATCGGGCTCTACCGCATCGCCGCCGAGATCGGCCGCACCGTCTTCGGCATCCGTTACTCGTTCTCCAACGTGTACGCGCCGCTGGTCGCCCGCTACACGCTCGAGCAGAACCACGCCGGGCTGCAGGACAGCTACACGCGCCTGTCGCGCTGGATCAGCATCCTCGCGGTGCCGGTGGTCGCGGTCATCATCCTCTGCCAGGCGCAGTTCCTGTGGATCATCAACCCCGAGTACAGCGGCGGCGCGGCGTTCCTGTGGCTGCTGCTCATCGGGCCGCTCCTGGCCTGCGCCACCGGGCTCTCCGGCAACATCCTGGTCATGACCGGGCACCACTTCTGGAACCTGTTCAACAGCGTGCTGCTCATCGCGATCCTGGCCGGGCTGAACGCGCTGCTCATCCCGCGCTACGGCATGACCGGCGCGTCGCTCGCGACCATGGTGGCGATCTCGGGCCTGGCGACGCTGCAGATCATCGAGGTGCGCTGGCTGAACGGCATCCACGTCGAGCCGTCGCGGCTGTGGAAGCCGTTCGTCGCGGGCGCGCTGGCGTTCCTGGCCGCGTACTTCCTGGGCGAGGCGCTGGGCGCCGGCACGCCGCGCCTGCTGCTGGCGCTCGCCAAGATCTTCACCATGGCCGCGGTCTACGGCGGCGCGCTGTGGCTGCTGCGGCTCGATCCCGAGGACGCCGAGCTGCTCGCCAAGTGGCGCGCGAAGCGTGCGGCGGCGCGCCCGTCGTAGCGCCCGACCGAGCTAGGCCATCGCGGCGAAGCGTGCGACCAGCGGCGCTGCCCAGATGACACCCACCACCAGCGACAGCAGCCCCGCGGCACCGCCCAGGCGCGCCATGACGTGCGGGCTGTGCGGCATCCGCGCGAGCGAAAGGCTCGACAGCCCGCTCACGATGGCCATGCCGGCGACCGAGCCGAAGCCGAACAGGAGCATGTAGAGAAGACCCTGTCCGACGCCGGGGATGGTCGAGACGACCAGGGCGGTGAGCGCGCCCGAGCCGGCGAGGCCGTGCACCAGGCCGATCACGAGCGGCCCGCGCGCCAGCGTCCAGCGGCCCAGGTGCAGGTGGTGCGCGGGGCCGGTGTGCACGTGCGGCCCCCCGCCGTGCGAGTGCGGCGCGCGCGCGGCCACACCCTCGCGGCCGGCGCGCAGGGCGCGCACGATGCTGCGCGTGCCCAGGCCGATGAGCATGAAGGCGACGCCCAGCTCGAAGAGATCCGCGAGCCACGCGGGCAGCTCGGCGCGTAGCAGCAGCAGCCCGCCGCCGACGAGGAAGAGCGCGATGGAATGGCCCAGCCCCCAGCTCGCGCCGATCCAGGTGGCCGCGCGCGCGCGCGGCCGATCGGCCAGCAGGGTCGAGAGCGCCGCCAGGTGATCGGGCTCGAGCGCGTGCCGCATGCCGAGCGCCAGGCCGAGCAGCCATCCCGAGAGAACACCGGTCATCGAATCGACACGCTAGGTGCTTTGACGCTGGGCGTCAACGCGGAAGAGGGCATCGCACCCGCGCGTGAAAGGCCGCGTCAGCCGCACCGGGTGAGGCCGCCTGCGGTGCGCGGCACGCGCGCGTAAGTGCCCAGGACGGCGGACGTTGCCCCTGCATGCGGCCGTGGGGTAAGATGACGCCGCTCGGTCGCTGCGACGGGCGCGCGGTCGCCGTCGGCCCCGCGTGACGGGCATCACGAGCAGGTGCCTGAAACAGGAATGAATCCAGAGTAGTGAGTGCTCGGTCGGGGGCCGGAGTTGAATTTGGAGCACCGCCCGCGCGTCGCACCCGCTGTAAAAACCGGACTTCCATCGTTAAGGAGGAGCGTATGAGTCACATGAATCGGGGCGGTCGCTGGCGAAACCTGCTGTGGGCCGTGACCTTGGCGGGGACCACGGTGGGTGGCCTTGCGACCACGACCGGCTGCGTCGTGGGCATCAGGGCTCGTGCGGGCGTCGTGGCGGATACCGAGCCGCCGGCCGATCAGTACGAAGAAGTGCCGGCGCAGCGCTCCGGCTACGTCTGGGCCCGGGGTCACTGGGAGTGGCGCGGTGGCCAGTGGGCCTGGGAGCGCGGTCACTGGGAGCGCGAGCGTTCCTCCTACGCGTGGGTCGACGGTCACTGGGAGCGTCGCGGTAACCGCTACCACTGGATCGACGGCCACTGGCAGGCAAGCGGTGGTGGCGGTGGTGGCGGCGGTGGCGGCGTGGAAGTTCGCGACCACGGTCGTCCGCAGCCGCAGCCCGCGCCCGCCGATCCGGGTCGCGTGACGGTGCAGGCGCGTCCGGGCAAGCCCGCGCCGCCGGCGCCGCCCGCCGAGCCGGTGCCCGGCGCCAAGGCCGGCTACGTCTGGGTCCGTGGCTACTGGGTCTGGAACGGCTCGCAGTACGAGTGGAAGCGCGGTCACTGGGAGCGTCAGGTCGGTCAGCAGCGCTGGGTGGACGGCCACTGGGAGCGCTCGGGCGACGACTACGTGTGGACCGACGGCCGCTGGGAGTAATCGTCCCGCTCCGCTCGCCCGCCCGCGCGGCTCTCTAGCCCAGTCTGGGCGGGCGGGCCACGCGACGGACAAGCTGGGTCCAGGCGCTTCGCGCCACCCCAGCTAGCAGCCGCAGCCCTCCTCCTCGTACTCCATGTCGCCCAGGTCGATCACGTAGTCCTTGCCCTTGGCGAAGTCGAGGCGCACGCGCGCCGTGCCGTCGACCACGGCGAGCTCGACGCCGCGCAGGTTCTTGCCCTTCGCGAGCGCGCGCGCCAGCTGCTTCTCCGACGACAGCTTGCCGCTCGACCACGACGATGGTGACTCGCGCACCTCGACGGAGAGCACGCGACCGCTCGCGTCGAGGCGGGCCTCGACGACCAGGTACTCGGTCCCGACCAGCACGAACTCGACGCCGCTCTCGCTCTCGTGCACGTCGGCCAGGTGCGCGCCCGCCGCGAGGCCCGCGCGCAGCTCGGCGACCAGCGCGTCGCCGGCGCCCTTGCCGCTGACGGTGCGCCGGACCACGTGCCAGCCGTGCTCGTCGATCACCGCGTCGCCCTGGGCGAGCTCGAGCACAAAAGTGCCGCACTCGTCGTAGAGGCGCTCGACCGCGCCGCCCGCGAGCGACTCGAAGAGCGCGTCCTGGCCGGCGTAGATGCGCTGCTCTTCGGGCGCCGGCACACTCTCGCGCCGGTAGTCGACGACGCGCTCGCCCCACTCGGCGAACTGCAGCGTCAGGCGCTGGCCCTTGCTGCGCGCGGCGTCGACGAGCGTGAACGAGACGTCGACGAGACCCTCGTCGCTCGCGCTCTCGATGAGCGCCAGCGACCAGCCGGCCTGGCGCAGCGCCACGGCGTCGGCGGCGAAGCGCGCCGGCTCGCGGTGCTCGACGCCGCGTAAGGCCGCGTGCGCGCGGCCCCCGTGCGCGAACGCCAGCGCCAGCAGCGACAGGGTGAACAGGAAGGTGACGGTGAAGCGGCTACGGCGACTCATTTTCGGCCTCCGTCGCGATGTGTTGCGAGCGCGGTGCCGAGTGCAACCTGCTGCAAATGCCGTGCAACTCTAACGGTTTGTGTTGACCGAGCCGGTGCGGCGTGGCCCGCCTGACACGCTGGATGTGTCCGGCGCTGCGGTCCCGCCCGGTATGAGCGCCCAGGCCAGCCGCGCGGGCCGGCGCACGCCCTGGCCGCGCATCCACTCGTCGGCCTCGCTGACGAGCGACGCGCCCTCCGAGCCCTTGAGCCACTCGCCCAGCCGCCGGCGCGCCGCTGCCGCGAACAGGCGCATGTCCACCTTGTCCAGCCCGGCGACCGCGGCGGTCATGTGCTCGATCGCCTCGTGGGTCTGGCCGCGCGTGGCCGCGAGCCCCGCCTGGATCGCGCGCGCGAACGCGTCGGCCCAGTGCGCGCCCTCCTTGAGCAGGGCGCGCACGTCGCGGGTCGCCTGCGCGAGCAGGTGCTTGCCGTCCTTGTCGCCACGCTGCGTGGCCGCCAGCGCGATGCAGGCGTTGGCGCGCGACTGGTGCAGGAAGATACGGATGTGCTGCACGCGCAGAAGCTGCGACTCCTCCAGCATGGGCCACGTGGTGAGCAGCCGCCGGTACGCGCCCTGCGCGTCGTCCAGGTACAGGTCGGCCTGCGCGGCCGCGTACTGATCGAAGCAGTGCTGGATCTGGAAGCCTGCGTGCGACCAGCGGCTCATGGCCTCGCCGGCAGCGCGCTGGCCACCGGCGGCGTCGTCACGCGCCAGCCACAGGAGCCCCGAGAAGCCGATCTTGACGTTGACCTCGGAGAGCCGATCGCCGCGCTCGAGCGCCTCGCGCAGCAGCACCTCGGAGCGTCGCGTGGCCTCGAGCAGGTCGCCCATGAGCAAGAGCGACCAGATCGAGAACAGGCGCGAGTTGGTCAGCTCCCAGCCGACGTCGACGCAGCGCTCGCGCAGGGTCACCTCGGCGCGGTCGCAGTGGCGGCAGGCGTCGCGCCAGCGGCCCTCGAGGAAGGCGGCCAGGCCGTGCATGAGCGGCACCATGCCGAGCGCGTGCGGATGGCCGCTGCGCTCGGCGAGCGTCTCGGCGGTGGCGAGCAGCTTGTGGGTACGCGCGACCGCGCGGCTGCCGCCCGCGGCCGAGTTGCCCGCCTCGACCGCGAACGCGCGCGCCAGCCGGTAGGGCTCGCCCGCCTGCAGCGAGAGCAGGAGGTGGCGCGACTGGAACTCGGCGGAGCGGATGAAGTCGACGGTGCCGAGGCCCTGCGCGATCGACCAGCAGGCATCGATGCGCGCGAGCTGCGCGCCCGGCAGGCTGTTCTCGTCGCGCTCCTTGAAGCCGAGGCCGCGCAGCCTGAGCTGCGCGCGCCGCGCGATCAGCCCGAACAGCGCGCGTCGCGGCGTGGGCGCGTAGGTGTAGCCGATGGCGCTCAGGACCTCGCGCATGATCTCGACGCCCTCGTCGATGTGGCCGCTGCGCAGCAGCTGATCGGCGGCGCGGCGGCGCAGCTGCAGCGCCTCGGCTGGCTTGAGGAACTTCGCGGCGGCCAGGAAGGCCTCGGCGGCGGCCGCGCCCAGCCCGGCGTTGGCGAGCGCCTCGCCCAGCTTGTGCTGCAGCTCCGCGGCGCGCGCGTGGTCCTCGGCGCCACCCAGCTCGATGGCCAGGCGGTACAGGCGCGCGGCGCGGTCGAACGCAAACACGTGCACCGCGTGCTCGGCGGCGCGCTCGGCGTGGGCAGCGGCGCGCTCCGGCTCGCGCGCGCCCGCCCAGTGCACCGCCAGCGACTCCTCGTCCTCGCGCTGCGTGGCCTCGAAGGCGATGGCGAGGCGGCGGTGGCGCTCGCGCCGCTCGCTGTCGCCCAGATAGCCGAGCACGGTGTCGCGGATACGTCCGTGGAAGGGCTCGACCGCGTCGTGGGCGCGCGCGCCGCTGGTGCGCACCAGGTTGGCGAAGCGCAGCGAGTTGACCGCGCGGCCGACCTCGTCGGGCGCGAGCTCGGCGGCGATCGCGGCGGTCTGCTGCATGAGCGGCGCGCCGGCGATGGCGACGATCTCGAGCAGGCGCCGCTCGGCGCCGGGCAGCTCGCGGATGCGTGCCCACAGCGCGTCCTCGAGGCGCTGGTTGCCCGACAGCGCCGGGCCGTGCGTGGCCATGTGGCGCACCATCTCGTCGATGAGCAGCGCGTGGCCGCCGGCCTCGCGCGCGATCGCGACCGCGTCGATCGCGGTCGCCGCGCCGGTGCGCTTGATGAGCTCGGTGGCGAGATCGACGGCCTGGTCCTGCGGTAGCACGTCGAGGGTGAGCTCGCGCAGGTCGCCCTCGATGGCGTGCGTGCCCTCGGGGCGCTTGCGCGCGGTCGTGAGCATGAGCAGGCCGGGCGCGTTGGGCGGGCGCAGGAGCGCCGCGAGCAGGGCCATGCTGTCGGCGTCGGCCCACTGCAGGTCGTCGACGAGCACGATGACCTGGCGGCGCTCGCACAGGCGCGCGAGCAGCTCGCGGAAGGCGGCGAACACGCGCGCGCGCAGCTCGAGCGGATCCTTCACGTACTGGTGCATGAGCGGCGCGCGCGCCACCGCCTCGACGCGCAGGAGCGCCGGGAACACCTGGGTCAGCAGGCCGACCTTGAGCGGCAAGATCGCGGCCGCAGCCGCCTGTGGCAGGCTGGCCAGGAAGCGCGCCAGCGCGTCGATGATGCCGTCGGCGGCCTTGTAGTGCACGGTCTCGCGCTCGAAGCAGCGCGCGTCGAGCACCACGGTGTCGGGCTCTTCGCTGGCGAGCTGCTCGGCGAAGTGCCGCGCCAGCACGCTCTTGCCCACGCCCGACTCGCCGACGATGAGCACGGTCACCGGGTGGCCGTCACGCACCGCCGAGCGGGCCTCGCGCAGCACCGCCAGCTCACGACGCCGGCCGACGAACAGCGGCGCCAGCGTGCCGTGCGCGCCGACGTGATGGCTGCGCGGGGCCGGTGCGGCGCCCAGGCGGCCGAGCACGTCCTTGGCCTCGGGGCGGTCCTCGGGCTCGCGCTCGAGCAGCTGCATGCACAGCTCCGAAAGGTCCTCGGGCGCGCTGGGCTCGAGCTCGCGCGGCGGCCGGGGCGTGTCGGTCTGCTTGTGCGCGAGCACCTCGAGCGGCATGCCCTGGAACGGCACCTGGCCGGTCAGCGCCTCGTAGAGCACGATGCCCAGGCTGTACCAGTCGGCGGCCGGGCCCACCGGCCGCGACGCCGCCTGCTCGGGGGCCATGTACGCGGCGGTGCCGACGATGTGCCGCACGATCGACATCTTGGCGCTCGCGGTCTCGGCGACGAGACCGAAGTCGAGCAGCACGACGCGGCCGTCCTTGGTGATCACGACGTTGGAGGGCTTCACGTCGCGGTGCACCTTGGCGGCGCTGTGCAGCGCGGCCAGCCCGGCGGCGAGCTGCCCGAGCGCGGCGCGCAGCCGCTTCTCGTCGAAGGCGTCACCGCCCGGCCGCACCCACTCGAGAAAGTGCACGCCGTCGATGAGCTCCATCGTGTAGAACCACTGCCCGCCCTCTTCGATCAGCTCGCCCAGGTTGACGAGGTTCGGGTGGTGCAGATCCTGGAGCGCACGGAACTCGCGCTTGAAGCGCGACAGCATCTCGGCGTCCATGTAGCGCAGCGTCTTGAGCGCGACGCGCACCTGGCGCTCGCGGTCGAGCGCCTCGAACACGACGCCCATGCTGCCTTCGCCCAGCCGGGAGAGCAGCTCGAAGCGCTCGGAGCGTGGTCCGTCAGGAAGGGAGGACACGGGGCAAGCACCTATCTTACACCGGTGAGGTAGCTTGCGGCTACGACCCGATGCGAGGGGATGCGGCCAGAGCCGCTCTGCGGGGCGCTACGGGGCCGGCCAGACGGTCACAGCCTCGGACATGTTGATGTAGATCACCGGTCCGTTGCCGTCCTGCGCCAGGTAATCGTCGATGTAGGTGAGTGCCTGCTCGAGTCGCATCCAGTAGTCGTCGATGCTGGGCGGGTGGTAGCCGTACGAGACGAGGGTCGGCACCGCGAGCGGCTGACCGTTCCAGTTGGAGCTGAAGATGCCGATCATCTCCTGGCCCGTGACGTAGTCGGCCATGATGCCGTTGTCGGTGGCCTCGAGCACCGGGATGGTCGCGCCCGCCCCGCCCGGCAAGAGCGAGTCCTCGGTCGCGTAGTAGGCCTGGGTGGTCTCGGTGATGGCCGACCACTGCGCCATGTTCCACTCGTAGAGCTGCGCGGGGACGGTCGAGCCGCTGGCCATGACGCCCTGCCACTCTTCCATGCGCGCCCAGTTCACCGCGCTCGAGTCGACCACGTAGCCCGAGTCGGCGAGCGCTTGCAGCGTGCTTATCTCGAGCGTCCAGCCGCCCGCGCGGAACGACGTCGGCTTGCCGAAGCCGGCCGCGGCCCACAGCTCGTCGACCTTGGCGAACATGATGTTCCACTCGTCACGATCGTACGCGCCCATGCGCACGGTGTAGCCGGTCGCGTCGTTCACGTGCACCGTCGAGGGCGCGGTCTTGCAGGTGAGGCCGGCTGCCTCGACGAAGTTGCAGTAGGGATGGACGTGCGTGCCGATCTCGTCGCCGTAGGTGTCGCGCATGCGCTTGGTCCAGTCGACCAGCCACTGCTCGCGCGCGTCGGAGACGGTGGGGTCGGTGAACGTGTACGGGCCGACCAGGTGGGTGAGCTTGAGCGCCGGGTGGTTGGTGTGCAGGTCCTCCTGCAGCGTCATCTGGTAGTCAGTGTTGTCGGCGGTGTCCCAGTCGGTCGAGGTCACGATGTAGAGCGCGTGGCCCTTCACGAAGTCGAAGCGGTAGAAGCCCTCGGCCTCGCCCTCGACGGCCAGCACGAGGCCGTGCGAGCCGACAACCAGCGCCGCGGCGTCGACGGTCACGGTGTGCGAGTCGCCGCTCGCGGTCAGCGAGGTCGGGCCCTGACCATCGAGCCACAGCTCGATGGCGCCGGTGCCGGCGGGCGCGGTGACGGTGAGGGTCATGGTCGCGGTCGAGGGCGTGAGCGCGTCGCCGGCGAGCAGGTACCGGGGCACGCCGCTGACGACGAACGCGGGATCGTTGGCGCTCGGCCCGCGCGGCGGGCCGCTGTGGGCGTCGTCGCCGCTGCACGCGAGCAGCGCCGCGGAAGCGCTCAGAACGCCGCCATACACGGTCAGAAGCCCCAGAATTGCCGAAACTTTGATCGCCGAGTGACGCATGGGGGGCTTTGTAGCATGATTGCCGGCCGTGGAATCCCAAGCCGTCGTCGAGGGCATCATCGAGCAAGGCGTGGAAGTGGCGAGGCGGGCCGTGAAGGCCGCCTCCGAGGCCGCGCTCCGCCATTTCCGTACCGGGGTCACTGTCGAGAACAAGCCCGATGCCTCGCCGGTGACCATCGCTGACCGCGAGGCCGAGGCGGCCATGCTGCAGGTCATCCGCGCGGCCTTCCCCGGTCACGCGGTGCTCGGCGAGGAGACCGGTAGCCACGGCGGCGACGCGGCCTGGCGCTGGATCATCGACCCCATCGACGGTACGCGCGGCTTCGTGCGCGGCGGGCCGTTCTGGGGGCCGCTGTGCGCGCTCGAGCACGACGGCCACGTGGTCGTCGGCGCCTTGGCGCTGCCGGTGCTCGGCGAGAGCTACTGGGCCGGGCAGGGGCGGGGCGCCTTTCGCGACGGCTCGCGCCTCGCGGTGAGCGGCGTCGCCGCGCTCGCCGACGCGACCGTGTGCCTGGGCGAGCCGCGCGCGTTCTCGACGCCCGAGCTGCTCGCCGGCACCACGACCATCATGCGCGGCGCGGCGTCCACGCGCATCCCGGGTGACCTGGGCGGCGGCGCCTACGTGCTGTCCGGCCGCGCTGACGCCTGGATCGAGACCGGCGTGCAGATCTGGGACGTCGCGCCCTTCCAGATCCTCGTCGAGGAGGCCGGCGGCCGCTTCACCGATCTCGCCGGCCGCGCCTCCATCGGGGGCGGCAGTGCGGTGGTCTCGAACGGCAAGCTGCACGACATCGTGCTCGACGCGTTTGCCCCCACCGCGCGCGCCGGAGGTGTCTCGTGAGCCGCGCCGGCGCCTATGGCCAGTCTTTCGCGCTCGAGCACCTCACCCGCGGCCGCCCCGACGAGGCGCTCGCCGAGGCCGAGCGCGCCATCTCCCGCGATGCCGCCGATCCCGAGCCAGTTCTGGACCGAGCCCAAATTTTCCTCGCGACAGGCCGCCATCAAGACGCCGTCGCCGACCTCGAGCGCGCCGTCGCGCTCGACAAGATCGCCCTCGTCCTCGACGACAGCGTCGTCGACGACACCCTGTTCTCCGCGCTCGTGCGCTGGGCGACCGGCCTCGCCGAAGGCTCCGACACCGCCGGCGCCGTCCACGTGATCGAGCGCTACACCGCCCTCGCGCCCGACACCGCTACCCACCACGACGAGGCCGCCACGTGGATCCGCCGCTTCCGCGGCGAGGCCGGCACCTGGCAGAAGCCGCGCGATTAGCTCCGCGCGCGCGCGGAACCACGCGCCAATCGTTCGGGCACGTCGTGTTACCGTCGGCCATGCACGCACGTCGATCCGCGTCGTGTGCCACGGCCCTGACCCTGGCGCTCCTGAACGTGCCGGACAGCGCGCTCGCGCAGGTGGCGCCGCAACCGCGGCCGCCGCAACCGCAGCCCGCACCCGCACCCCCGGCGCCCGCCCCGGTGCCCGAGCCGGCGTATCCCGAAGACAGCGCCGGCGCCGCCAGCGCGGGCATGGCGATGCCTCAGTACGACTCCGCCGAGGTCGTCGCCGAATACGACCGTGCCTTCGAGCTCCTCGTCGCCGGGCGCTACGCGGCGGCGGCGGCGCTCTTCGACGCGGTCGCGGCGCGCGCCGAGACCGAGACGCGCGGCGCGATGGCGCGCGAGCTCGCGCGGCTGGCCCGACGACTCGGCAGCGCCGGTGCCGGCGCCCCGGCCGCCGCCGGCGCCGCCGCATCGTTCGACGACGGCCGCGCCGACTTCATCGTCGCGACCACGCTGGCGAGCTTCTACGCCGGCTTCGTCCTGGACGACCTCTTCGACGTCGTCGACACTCGCGCGCAGACGCTCGTGGTCGCCGGCTCGACCGCGATCGGCTTCGCCAGCAGCGTGTTCGGCACGCGCGGCAAGCGCATCTCCGGCGGCATGTCCGAGTCGTTCACGCTCGGCCTGTACAGCGGCCTGGCCAACGGGCTCCTGCTCGCGCCCATGCTCGGCATCGACCCCGGCAGCGCAGGCAGCAGCGATGGTGACGTGAACGAGAGCTACGTCACGTTCGGCCTGCTCACCATGGCTGCGGGCGGCGCCGCCGGCGCGTATTTCGGCCACACGGTCGAGCCGACGCGCGCGCAGGCGCGCGTGGCCAGCATCCTGGGCGGGAGCGGCGCGGCGACCGCGGGCCTCGTGCTCGCCATCGTGCAGCCCGACGACATCGAGGCCGAGACGGTGACGGCCATCATCGCGTGCGGCTTCGACCTCGGCGTCGGCGCGGGCATCTACCTGGCGCCGCGGATCGAATGGTCCACGTCGCGCGCGTCGCTGGTGCTCCTGTCCGAGTTCCTCGGCGTGGTCGGCGGCGTCACCGTCGCGGTGCTGGTGTTCGGCGAGGACGGCCCGTCGACCGACAGCGACGCGAGCATCGCCGCGGCGACGCTCCTGGGCGGCATGTGGGGCGGTTTCGCGCTGGGCGCCCACTTCACCCGCGACATGGCCCCCGACGTGCGCTTCCGCGGCGACGCCACCGCGCCAGGCCGCGCCACCGAGCCCGCCTCGCCTACCGCGACGTCGTCCTCCTGGCGCCTCGCGCCGATCATGGCCGGACGCTCGCCCGGCATCGGCATCGCCGGATCGTTCTGAGCTGAACCTGGGCTAGGCTGCGGCATGCGCACCGAACGCTGGGGTGGTCTCGATTGTCGTATCGCTGGTGGAGAAGATCGTCGCGGCGGCGGTGACGGGCCGATCGCCGTCCTCCTGCACGGCTTCGGCGCGCCCGGCGACGATCTCGTGCCCCTCGCGCCCGAGCTGGCGGTGCCGCGCAGCGTGCGCTTCGTCTTCCCCGAGGCGCCCATCGATCTCGGCGGTGGGCGCGCGTGGTGGATGATCGACATGGAGCGCCTGCAGCGCGACGCCATGGCGGGCCGGCCGCGCGAGATCCAGGAGCGCGCGCCCGAGGGCATGGCCGAGGCGCGCGAACGCGTCGCCGCGCTGCTCGTACAGGTGACGCAGCAGCTCGGCGCGGCGCCGCTCGTGCTGGGCGGCTTCTCACAGGGCGCGATGCTGTCGTGCGACGTGGCGCTGCGCACGCCGCCCGCGCAGCTTCCGCTCGCCGGGCTGGTGCTGCTGTCGGGGACGTTCCTCGTGCCCTCCGAATGGACGCCGCTCATGCCCGCGCGCGCGGGCCTGCCGGTGCTCATGAGCCACGGGCGCCAGGATCCGCTGCTGCCGTTCGCGCACGCGGAGCGCCTACGTGACGCCTGGAAGGCCGCGGGCGCCGAGCTCGAGTGGATCGAGTTCCGCGGCGGACACGAGATCCCGCGCAACGTCGTCGACGGCGTCTCGAAGCTGGTGACGCGCGCGGGCGCCACGCGCTGACGCCGTCCGCGCCCGTCCACGCCCTGCGGCTCCCGCAGCGCGTGCCTGCGAAAACCGCAGGCGATCCTGCCGCGCGATCGCGCCCCCGCAAGCGATCTCTGTCACTTGCGGGACGGCACGCGCCTTGCTCGAGGAGCAGGCAGGCAGTCACACAGGAGAAACAGATCACATGAATCGTCCCGAAATCTCGAAGCGCAGCAAGCTCGGCCGGATCGTCGCCATCGTGGCGGCCGCCAGCCTGGGAATCGTGAGCCTCGCCGCCGCCGATGACTCGGCCGAGGACGGCAAGTGCGAGGGTAAGCGCGGCGGCAAGCACCACGGCGCCAAGCTGGAGAAGTACGACAAGAACGGCGACGGCAAGCTCGACGACGCCGAGCGCAAGCAGCTCGAGGCCGACCACGCCGCCCGCGCCGCCGAGCGCTTCAAGAAGCTCGACGTCGACGGCAGCGGATCGATCTCCAAGAAGGAGGCCGAGGCCGCGCCCCGGCTCCTCGAGCACTTCGACGCGATCGACGCCGACAAGAACGGCGCACTCACCGCGGCGGAGCTGAAGGCGCACCACGAGAAGCGCCGCGCCGAGCGCGGCGATCGCGCCAACCGCGGCGAGCGCAAGCGCGGGGACAAGTCCGGCACCTAGTCCCCGTTGACGTACACTCCGTCCAGGATGCCGCCTTCGATACGGGTCGCGCCCCTGGCGCGATGGGCGGTGGTCGTCGCCGTCGCCTTGATGGGCGGCGCCCTCCTCATCACCGCCTGGACGACCTACGCCGGCGTGCGCGACGCGTCGGAGACGCTGGCGCGTGGCCAGGCCGGCACCTTTCAGCAAGCCATCCGCACCCGCCTCTTCGAGCTCGACACCGATCCCGACGTCGCCACCGTCGCTGCCATGCTCGAGGAGCATCGCGGCGACGGCCTGCGTTTCATCGCGGTCCTCGATCCCCCCGGCGGCGGGCTGATCCAGGTCGGCGAGTCCATCGCCGGCACCGCGGTGCCCCGGCTGACCGCTGGCATGCCCGAGACCCCGGTGCGCGTGGGCGATCGCGTGCGGCTGTTCTTCCGCGCCGGTGCGCGCCGCGGCGGCGAGAAGGGCCACGGACGGCGCGGCCACGTGGTCGTCATCGAGCTCGAGCCGCTGCAGGCGGAGCGCCTGCGCACCGCCGCGGCGGGCACGCTGCGCGTCGGCTCGCTCGCCGCGGGCACGCTGCTCGTGGTCGCGGTGCTGCTGGTGCGCTGGGTGCTGCGCCGCGAGGCCAACGAGCGCGAGCTCGAGCGGGCGCGGCGCCTGGCCAGCCTCGGGCAGCTCTCGGCGGTGCTGGCGCACGAGATCCGCAACCCGCTCGCCTCGCTCAAGGGCAACGCGCAGCTGCTCGCGCAGTCGCTGCCCGCGGGCGAGAAGTCGCGCGCCAAGGCCGACCGCGTGGTCGACGAGGCCATCCGGCTCGAGCACCTGACCAACGACCTGCTCGCCGTTACGCGCGAACTCGAGCAGG
>JBKJOI010000648.1:0-4500 GCA_046595695.1 Haliangiales bacterium
CGTGGTGCGCATAGTTCGGCCACGCCTGCCATGCGGCGATGTCGAGCACATTCACGATCACGCGCGGGCGCGGGCGGCACGCCCGGCGTGATCGTGAACGTGCTCGACATCGCCGCGTGGCAGGCGTGGCCGAACTATGCGCACCACGGCGCGGCGAAGGCGGCGCTCGCCTGGCTCACGCGGACGCTCGCGGTCGCGCTCGCGCCGCACGTGCGCAGCGTGGGCGTGGCACCGGGAATCGTCGAGTGGCCGGACGAGCTCGACGAGGCCGCGCGCGCCCGGCTGGTGGCGAAGGTCCCGCTCGGCCGGCCCGGCTCGGCCGAGGACATCGCGCGCGCGGTGGCCTACCTGGCGGAGGCGCCCTACGTGAACGGGACGGTGCTCGTGGTGGACGGGGGCCGGCTGGCGATGACGGGTGAAGGCGGCTGATCCGGGCGAAGTGACGAAGCGGCCGGAGCGCTCACGGATACGCCTCGGGCCAGGAATCTCTGGCAGCGCACGGCAGTTTCCGGCACGATTGCTTCTGCGGATCGGGGCCCTTCGGCGGGAGGTCTCCATGATTGACGCGTTTCGGCCCGATGCCTACCCGGTGCCCCCGGCGCCGCAGCTCGCGCGGGAAGCGGCACCGCCGCGCCGGGATCGGCTGCTCGTCCCGCTCCTCGCGGCCGGCTGCGCCCTGGCTGGAGTGGCCCTGGGTTTCGTGCTCGGCCAGCGTGCCGCGCTGACGCGCGTGCAGGCCGACACCGTGACGTCGCCGCGGCTCGCGCGTGAGCACATGTTCGGGCCCGACTTCGACGACCGGCCAGGACGGGTCTTCGCGTACAACTTCGAGGGCGGCGAGCGTCACGCGGGACATCCCGGGATGTTCGCGCCCGTGCCTCGATGGTGATCGTGACGACGCGAAAGTAGGCGCGCGCCTTGTCGGTGTCGGGAATTCCCAGGCCGGGCGGTGCGTGCGCCGGCGCCGGACGCCGGCGTGCGCGTTACTCGCCGGTCTCGTCGACCGGCAGCTCGGATTTCGCCCGATCGAGCGAGTCACGCAACGTGTCGTGCGGAAACGGTAGCTCCTTGGCCTTGCACGTCACGCTGATCTGCTTGTCGGCGTCGGCGATCTCGAACACGTAGAACGGATCCTTCTTGCCGGCATCGGGGTTCTTGCAGTCGACGACCGAGCGCCAGCCGGCGTGCTCCAGATCCTTCCACACCGCCTCCCACGCGTCCGCCGAGATGCGCGCGCCGCGCTTGTCCTCGCGGCCACCGTCGTAGAGCCGGTACTCCTCGACGATGGGCACGTTGCCCTCGCAGCTCATCTTGACCCCGGCTTCCTGCGCGGCGATGCCGCCGGTGACCACGTAGGCCGCGTGCCGCTCGTCGCAGACGAAGGCCTCCGACGAGCCACCGCTGCGCTGCGGGGCGCCGCCGCAAGCGCCGATCGCTAACAGCGCGGCCAGGGGCAAAGTTCGCGTTTCCCGCCAGAATCGCAGCGATCTCATGGGGTTGGATCCTAGGATCCTGTCCCCCGGTCAGTCCAGGTCTTTGGCCAGGCTGGCGCGGGTGTCGTCGGAGAGTGGCACGGCGATATTGTAGTTGGGGTGGGAGATCTCGAGGCGGAGCGGGGTGCCGGCGGCGCGCAGGGCCTCGCGCGCGGCGGGCGGCAGGGTGAAGCGCGTGTACTGCACGGCGGAGACGCGGTCGCCTTGCTGGCGGCCGGCCTCGAACTCGGCGGGCACGGCGTGGCTGCCGATGTGCAGCGTCACGTGCTCGTCGATGCCGATGAAGCGCGCGAGCTCGGCGCGCACGTCGACGTCGTCACCACGCGGGATCTCGAGGAACAGGGTCGCGGTCAGCGACTCGGCGCTCGGCATCATCTCGTTGTAGACGTCGAGCTCCTGCTGGATGCCCGCCTCGTCGGTGATCTGCTCGGCGCGCAGCATCTCCTCGATCTGGAAGGTCAGCGTGTCGCGGTTCTCGAACACGAGCGACAGCCGCTCGCCGGCGATGACGCGCCGGTGCTTCTTGAGCGCGATGACGCGCTTGCGGAAATCGTCGCGCATGGGTGAGTAGCGCGACGGTCCCAGGATGTCGCGACGGGTGAGCTTGGACATGGTGTGCCTCGATAGCGTTGCGTGCTGCGTGCTGCGTGCTGCGCGAGCGGCGAGCTACTCGAGGGAGCCGAGCGCCTTGGTGAAGCGGCCGGCGTGCGACTTCTCGGCGCGCGCGAGCGTCTCGAACCACTCGGCGATCTCCTCGAAGCCTTCCTCGCGCGCGGTCTTGGCGAACGCCGGGTACATCTGCGTGTACTCGTAGGTCTCGCCGGCCACCGACGCCTTGAGGTTCTTGCGCGTGTCGCCGATCGGCTCGCCGGTCGCCGGATCGCCGACGACGCGGAGGAAGTCGAGGTGACCGTGCGCGTGGCCGGTCTCGCCCTCGGCGGTGTCACGGAAGAGACCCGCGACGTCCGGGTGACCCTCGACGTCCGCCACCTTGGCGAAGTAGAGGTAGCGGCGGTTGGCCTGCGACTCGCCGGCGAACGCTTCCTTGAGGTTGGTGTGCGTCTTGCTGCCTGAAAGCTGCGTCATGAAGTCCTCCGCGACGAGTGCTGATTAACCTGCTTATGCGTTCGTACCACGCGTCCGGTTTTCGATGCAATGGGCCGTGGCAGGGTAAAGGCGCTGGCGTATAGTGCGCGCCGACATGGCCACCAAAGGTAAGGGAGCCCCGCTCCTCCACCCCAAGCGTCGCATGCGTCCCCCGCCCATGAACACGGCGGATCCTGCGATTGCCACGCTCATCGATACGTATTTCAACGCTTATAATGGTGCGCGCATACGCGAGGCTTGCCAGTTGCTCGCGCGTATCATCAACGAGGGCGCGACCATCGGGCTCTCGATCTCGGGCGCGCTGACGCCGGCCGGGTTGTCGAGCGTGCTCACGCCCATGATGGAGGCCGGCTTCGTCGACTACATCTCGTCGACCGGCGCGAACCTCTACCACGACCTGCACTTCGACCTCGGCCTGCCGCTCTACCAGGGCACGGCAGACGTCGCGACCGGTGCCGTCGACGTCAAACTGCGCGAGGAAGGCATCATACGGGTCTACGACGTCCTGTTCCCGGCGGACGTTCTCTACAAGACCGACGAATGGTGCATGCGCGTCATGATGGGCAAGGAGTTCCAGCGGCGCATGGGCACCGCCGAGCTCCATTATTTGATCGGCAAGTACGCCCTGGCCACAGCCAGGAAAGTCGGCACCACCAAGCCGTCGATCCTGGCGACCGCCTACGAGCACGGCGTGCCGGTGTGGGTGGCGTCGCCCGGCGACTCCACGATCGGGCTCAACTTCTCGGCGATCTACACGGCGTTCCCGGATCGCGGGCCACACGTCGACCCCGCCATCGACGTCGCCCAGATGGCCGCGCTCGTGCTCGACGCCAAGCGCACCAAGGCAGGCCGCAGCGCGGTCGTGATCCTGGGCGGTGGCGCCCCCAAGAACTTCCTGCTGCAGACCGAGCCGCAGCTGCAAGAGATCCTGGGCGTGGCCGAAAAAGGTCACGACTACTTCATCCAGATCACCGACGCGCGGCCGGACACCGGTGGTCTCTCGGGCGCGACGCCCGCCGAGGCGGTGAGCTGGGGCAAGATCGACCCCGAGCAGCTGCCCGGCACGGTGGTCGCGTACGTGGACTCGACCGTGGCGCTGCCGCTCATCGGCGCGTACGTCATGTCGCGCTGCAAGCCACGCAAGCCGCGCCGGCTCTACGACCGCCTGCCCGACATGTTCGACAAGCTGCAGAAAGAATACCGCAAGAGCGCGCTTTACAAGCGTTACTGGGGCTAGCCAGCACGCTGGCCCTATCGACCCATCGATGATGACGTACCGCGACAAAAGGGGAAACGACCATGGCACGCACTCCCAAGAACTATGACCATCTGATTGGCAAGGTTGCCGGGCTCTCCGAGAACCAGCTCAAGGCACACTTCACCCTGTACGCCGGCTACGTCAACAAGCTGAACGAGATCGAGGAGAAGCTCGGCAAGGTCGACAAGGCCGCCAACTACTCCTACTCCGAGTACAGCGAGCTCAAGCGCCGCGAGCCGGTGGCCTTCAACGGCACCTACCTGCACGAGTTCTACTTCGACAACCTCGGCGGCGCGGGCACGACCGCGTCGGATGCGTTCAAGGCCGCGGCGACGACCTCGTTCGGCAGCTACGACAACTGGGTCGCCGACCTCAAGGCCGGCACCGGCAGCGCGCACGGCTGGGTGCTGACCACGTGGTCGAACCACGAGCAGAAGCTGCGCAACAACCTGGTGCAGAGCGAGCACCACGTCGGTCTCTTCGTCGACCAGCAGGTCGTCGTGGCCGTCGACGTCTGGGAGCACGCCTACTTCATGGACTACGGCACCAAGAAGCCCGACTACGTGTCGGCGGTGCTCGCGTCGCTCAACTGGACCGAGATCAGCAAGCGCTTCGACCGCGCCGCAAAGTAGCGCGCGCCTG